>NZ_JABURJ010000027.1 GCF_014762745.1 Kangiella sp. | reverse complement strand
GATAACCTGGCTCTGGATGGAGGGGACAACTGGACGTATTTAGCACCGACCATGGTTAATCTGAACTTAGCCATTGAGCGTTGGCCAGATGTTCGATTCTTTGAAACGCGCGAGCACTAGGTCAGTCGACGTTTATCCTGTGCTCCGATGGAAAGGGTAGAGAATATAGGATGTTCAAACCAAAGCACAAAGAACCTGAAATTAAACTTTTCGACAGTCATTGTCATCTAGACTTCCCGGTTTTTGATAAAGACCGGGATGCCATTCTCAATAAAATGCACAAGGTTGGGATCGAGGGCGTCTTGATTCCGGGTGTCACTCAGGATAAGTGGCGGTTTCTTCGCCAACTGGCTGCACTGCGACCTGACGTCCATGTGGCGCTTGGGCTGCACCCAATGTTTCTTAAAGAGCACAGAAAACAACATCTGCATGATCTTGAATTGGCTGTGACGGTTAATAATCTTTCAGCCATTGGTGAGATTGGTCTGGATTATTATGAAAAGGACGCTGACCGCAAAACCCAAATCTCTTTGTTTAAAGCACAGATTGAAATTGCCAAATCTGCGAAGCTGCCTGTTATTCTCCATGTGCGAAAATCGCACGAAGATATCCTGCTTTACTTGAAAACTTTACACTTTGAACATGGCGGTATTGTCCATGCATTTAATGGCAGTTTAGAGCAGGCTAAACGCTATCGAGATTTGGGCTTTAAGTTTGGCTTTGGTGGTGCAATGACGTACCCAAGAGCGGTGAAATTACGCTCGCTGGCGGCTGAATTGCCTTTATCTGATGTTGTTCTGGAAACTGATGCGCCGGATATGAAGCCTTATAATTACACTAAAGATCATAATACTCCTCTTAATATATTCCAAAATTTCAATAGCTTAGTTGAGTTGAGAGAGGAGTCAGCTCATGAGATCGCTACTGTCACAACACGCAACAGCAAGCAAGTGCTCGGACTTCTATAGCTGAAACCCTGTTATTTCACATTTATCTAAAGAGCCTGTTGTTATTGGTTAAGTTTTAAGCTATAACGGTTCGCGGCATGCCTTTTAGAAGGCTAACCGTCCTATAGCTAAGTAATTAATAAACATAAACTAACTAACAATAACGGGGTTTAAAAATGGATAAAAAATCTATTTTCCCGCCTGCCAAAAAGCTGATGATTGCCGCTGCGGTTCTTTCTGCGGTGAGCTTTAATAATGCTGTTTTGGCGGCAGAAGAGGAAGAAGCGGAGAGCATTGTTGTAACAGGTTCTCGTATTCGTCAGGCACAAGCTGAAGGTGCCAATCCAGTCAATGTACTGGACAGGGACTATCTCGAAACAACAGGAGCTAAGACGGTGGGTGATATCCTCGCTCGCTTGCCGACAGCAGGTTCTGCTCTAAATACACGATTCAACAGTAGTGGTAACTTTGGCTTTCCGCCAGATGGTGGTGGTGTTGGTGCTGGTGCAGCTGAAGTTTCGTTACGCCATATGAAGGCAAAGCGTACGCTTGTATTAGTTGATGGTATTCGTTGGGTTAACGGATCCTCTGCATCCGGTGTTGCTAACTCAGTAGACTTGAATACTATCCCAATCAGCATAATTGATCGGATCGAAATCCTTGAAGACGGTGCTTCATCAATTTACGGTTCCGATGCAATTGCTGGTGTTGTTAACATTATTACCCGTAAAGATTTTGAGGGTATGGAGTTTAATGCCTATCAAGGCATGTATGATGAAGGTGATGGTGAAACATCACAATTCGACTTGGCTTTTGGGGCCAGCGGTGACAAACACCGTGTATTCTTCAGTCTTAGCCATTACGATCAAGAGGCGGTTGACTCAATCGAGCGTGAGCTTTCTGCATTACCAAAACCTAACACAGGTTTAACTCGCGGTAGTTCGGGCACACCTCAAGGCCGTTTTGTGTTCTTTGGCCAAGATAACGACAATGATGGAAATCCAGATGTTAATGACTTAACTATTAACAATGGAGTAACAGGTATACCAACCTATGATCCGAACAATCCTGGTGGTTCTGGTGATGACTTCCATGTTTTTGGTAATAATGACCGTTATAACTACGCTGAATATAACCTCTATGTGACCCCGAGCAAGCGCACATCAATTTTTGGGCAAGCAGATTACCAGATCTCGGATAATGTTAACTTTTATACCAAAGCTCTATTTAATAATCGTGAGTCAGTAAACCGAGCAGCTCCAGAGCCAATGTTCCTTGGGCCGGGAGCCGGTACTGGCGGTTTAGCAGATACTGTCGGAGTTCATGAAACCAACCCTTACAACCCATTTGGGGTTACTTTAGATGAGAGTAACCTGATTTTTATCGGACGACGTCCTATTGAAGGTGGTCCTCGTATCTTCAAGCAGAATGTGGATACTGTTTATGTCGGTTTTGGCCTGAATGGAGATTTTGCTGCGGGCGACAATAGTTATTTCTGGGATATCAACTACACTCACGGCAAGAATGAAGCCAAGCAAACCACTTACGGCAGCTACAACATTCGCCATATTAAAAATGCCTTAGGGCCTTTGGCTGATTGTCAGGCGCTAGAAGGTTGTGTGCCACTGAATATTTTTGGTGGTCAGGGCGATGGCTCCGGCACAATTACGCAAGAGATGCTAGATTATATCCAGCCCACTTTAACTGACCAAAGTGAAAACGTCATAGATACATTATCTGCTAACATTTCAGGGGATTTATTTGAAATGCCTGCAGGTTACTTCTCTTTTGCTGCCGGTATTGAGTCGCGTGAGTACAGCGGTTTCTATCAGCCTGATGCGATTGTCGTGGCAGGGGATAGTAATGGCGTACCTTCTTCACCTACCAGTGGTTCATATGAAGTTGATGAGTACTACGCAGAGTTTAAAGTTCCATTGCTTGCTGACATGGCGGCCGCCGAAGAGTTGACGGCAACATTGGCATTCAGAAACTCTGACTATTCAACATTCGGTTCAAACGACACCACTAAGCTTGGTTTGTTGTGGAGAGTCACTGACGAGTTCTTATTGCGTGGTTCAGTATCTGAAGGTTTCCGTGCGCCAAGTATCGGTGAGTTATATGCCAGCGGTTCACGATTCGATGCTGAGTTAGCAGATCGCTGTAGTGACTATGTTGGTACTCAATATGAGGATAACTGTCGTGCACTAGGTGTCCCTGAGACATATGAGCAGTTTAACAGTCAGATTTCAGTAACAACAGGCGGTAATATTGATCTGCGACCTGAAACCTCTGATAGCACAACATTTGGCTTTGTGTACAGTCCTGGCTGGGTCGACAGTATTGACTGGATGAACACTTTTGATATTAAGGGCACTTATTATAAGCATGAGTTAGAAGGTGCAATTGAGGCTATCGATGCTCAGGCTCAAATTGACCTGTGCGTTACCACGCTTGAACCTCAATATTGTGACGGTATTAGCCGTGCTTCAGACGGTACAATCAACGGGTTCAATAACCGCTTGGTTAATATCGGAGCTATCGAAACTTCTGGTTATGATATAGGTATTAACTATTCTAGCCCTCAGTATGACTGGGGACGATTGACCGTTAACTGGACTAACACTTTTGTCAGTGAATATATCGAAGAGTCGTTGGGACAGCGTATTGATTTAGCTGGTAAAGAGCGTAATGACTCTGGCATTCCTGAGTGGAAGTCTTCTATTAATATGGGCTGGAGTCTTGATGAATGGGCTGTAAACTGGACAGTTCGTCATGTTGATAGCTTGATCGAGTCCTGTAGTGACTTCCTTGATGGAACGCCTGATAGCTTAACTGCATTAGGCCTTTGTTCTAATCCAAACAATGCTGACGAGTCGTTATCAACTAATGAGCTGGACGCAACAACTTACAGCGACATTCAGGTGAGTTACGCTTCTGATGTTGGTGGAGTCGATATGGAGTTTACTTTAGGTATCAATAATGCCTTCAATGCTCACCCTCCAGTCTGTTATAGCTGTTCTTTGAATGGTTATGATCCGTCTGTGTATGATCCTGAAGGTAGCTTCAGCTATCTATCGGTTAGAATGAAGTTCTAATTGAATCAGGAAAGTTAAAAATGGGGCTTTGGCCCCATTTTTTATGCCTGAATGAAGCTGAATATTTGGAAAATTCAGTGGTTTGGTTTAACCTGAGTGAATCCTACAGCAATAATCTTGGCATCATGTCAGCAACCTTATCCTCTTTTCAATTATTGGACTTATTAAAAAAAGCAAACTGGATTTCTGAGGAGCAATTTCAGGCATCGCGAATTCACTTGCGACAAGTTAATCCGAAGCTTCACCCTATTGAGCAGGTAGCCGATCTTTCTTTAACCCGTCACGATGATCATCGAAGCATAATTGATGAGGAACTGCTGACTCAGTTTGTGGCAAAGCTGTATAAATTACCTTATGAAAAAATTGATCCACTGAAAATTGATGTGGACGGGGTCACTCGTGTGATGTCGCTGGCCTATGCGCAACGCCATAATATTCTGGTCATTCATGTTGATAAAGATGCAGAAGTAGTTAAGGTCGCTGTGATGTACCCAGAAGATCTGTCGTGGCGTGAAAGCCTTGAGCAGGTTTTGCGTATGAAGATTGTCCCGGTGATGGGCAATCCGGCACTGATTAAACGCTATCAAAAAGAATTCTACCTGCTTTCGGCTTCTGTAAAAGGAGCCAATGATATTAAGCTGCAAAAGGATAATACGGTAACCAATCTAGAGCAGCTGATTGAACTTAAAGGAGCTGAAGAAGCCGATGCCAATGATCAGCATATTGTGCAGATTGTTGATTGGCTTCTACAGTATGCCTTTAAAGAGCGCGCCAGTGATATTCACATTGAACCAAGAAGGGAAGTGGGGCGTATTCGTTTCCGCATTGATGGTGTGCTGCATAAGGTATATGAGTTACCTATTTCGATTACCCATGCGGTAATTTCACGCCTGAAAATTCTGGGACGTATGGATCTGGCGGAGCGGCGTAAACCGCTTGATGGCCGCGTTAAAACCAAAAGTCCCGACGGCTCTGAAATTGAGTTGCGACTATCAACGCTTCCTACTGCCTTTGGAGAAAAGTTTGTTGGTCGTATTTTTGACCCAACGGTTCTGACGCGCAATTTTGATGAGCTTGGTTTAGAGCCTGAAACTGAAGCGACCTGGCGGGATATGATCAGTCAGCCAACAGGGATTGTGTTATTGACCGGACCAACCGGCTCAGGAAAAACCACCACGCTTTATACTTCGCTAAAGTTGCTTGCCACTCCAGAAGTCAATATCTGTACTATTGAAGACCCGATAGAAATGGTTGACCCGAATCTCAACCAGATGCAGGTTCACCATGACATTGATTTAGATTTTGCAGCGGGTGTTCGTGCATTATTGCGTCAGGATCCCGACATCATCATGATCGGTGAGATTCGTGATAAAGAAACCGCGCAAATGGCAGTGCAGGCAGCATTGACTGGACACCTGGTGATATCAACGCTGCACACCAATGACGCGCCTTCGGCGATGACTCGTTTAATTGAAATTGGTGTTGAACCATACTTGCTGAATGCCACCATGCTTGGGGTGATGGCGCAGCGTCTGGTTAGGACTTTGTGTAAATATTGCAAAGAGGAAGTTTCGACCGATCCACTTGCGTGGAAAGCCATGGTTGGAGAAAACCAGAAAGTCCCAATGCCTGAAAAAATATATCATCCGGTCGGGTGTGATCGTTGTCGACACACTGGCTATCAGGGCCGACAGGGTATTTATGAGCTGTTAAAAGTTACTGACGATCTTAAAACTCTGGTTTATGAAGGGGCACAAATTCGGCAATTGAGGAAGCAGGGCATTGCCGATGGCATGAATCTATTGAGAGTAAGCGGTGCCTACAAAGTTGCTGCCGGTGTGACCACTATTGATGAAGTTTTAAGGGTTGCGCCAAGAGATACCAAGTAATCATGTCATTGGGTAAGCTTGTTGGGTTAGATTCAGGCATAAAAAAGGCTGATATATACATCAGCCTTTTTAGTATTGCAGAGGAAACTTATTTTTTCAGTTCTCTGTAGCTTCCTCAGCAGGTTCTTGGTCAGTTCCCAGAATGTTTTCGCTAGCCTGATTATTGGTTCCAATCTCGTCCTCTTGCATGGATTCTGTTTCAGGATCAACAAGCTCCGAACCACCTGCTTTTGGCTCTGCAACCTGTTTCAGCACCTGATAATACATACGGATGTTATTGACATATTTGACTGGCTCATCGCCACGCGCATAGCCATAGCGTGTTCTCGAGTACCACTTTTTTTGGCGTAATAGTGGTAAATACTCTTTTACATCCAGCCACTTATCTGGATTGGCGCCATCAGCTTCCGCCAGTCGACGTGCATCTTCAAGGTGACCATAACCAACATTGTAGGCTGCCAGAGCAAACCAGGTTCGATCCGGCTCTTCGATACGATCCGGAATTTTCTTTTTCACCAGACGCAGATAGTCGGCACCACCTAAAATACTTTGCTCAGCATCCAGCCGATTTTTTACGCCAAGCTGTTTTGCCGTATTCAGGGTCAGCATCATCAGACCACGAACGCCAGTTGGTGAACGAGCATGAGGCTCCCAGTGTGACTCCTGATAGCCCATGGCCGCTAATAGACGCCAATCTAGATCACCAGCAGCGGCTTCATAGAAATAGGGGCGATACTTATCCAGCTTGCTTTCAATGGCCCGTAGAAATTCGCGATTGCCAACATAGTCGAACTTGGATAGGTGACCATAGTAACGTTCTGTCAGATAGGCCAGAGTGCCGTCACCACGAATTTTTGAGAAAAATTCAATCGCTTTGATATATAGACTGTTGTCAGTATCTTTGGGAAAAGCCCAGGCCAGCTGTTCCGGTTCAGACACGCTAAAAGCAACCGCCAGCTCAGGCTGAACCTGGCGCGCAAGTTGCAGTTCATTGGAATCCACTATGGTGTAATCGATAGTGCCTTCAAGCACGCCATCCAGCAAATCCTGAGGCGTAAGGTCGGAGCGCTCGGTCCAGCTTAATTCAGGGTAATCCTGCTGAGCTTTTAACAGTTGCTCCGAATGGGAGCTGTTGGCAACTACGGTCAGGTTTTTATCAACCTGACTGAAGTCGCGGGGACGATCGTTGCCTTGCTTGTAAATCAGTTTACTGGTGATTTCCTGATAGGGCGGGCCAAAACGTAGATACTCTTCCCGTTGCTGAGTAACTGTTAAGCCAGCAGCAGCAAAGTCAGCACGGCCATTGGCCACTTCACGAAGAATTTTTGCAATATCATTTTCAGTGACTATTTGCACGCGTACGCCAAGCTCATCGGCAAATAGTTTAACCAGGTCATACTCAAAGCCACTGAACCCTTCTTCACCGACATACATGGTGGTTGGCGAGATACGAGTATAGACTTTGATATAACCCTGTTGCTGAACGCGTTCCAGCTGGTTTTTGGGTTCTTCGGTGCAGCCTGTCAGCAATAAAACTGACAGTACAAATAGCGCAAAACCGTATAACTTAATTGTAAGGCCTTGATTCATTTAGGAAATTATAATCTCAGCGGTTGTTTGCCAACATTATGACGGCAATAAGCTAAAAAGTGCAAATTAAAGCATTCAATTTCCCCTTTAGGACTTATCAATAACAGCCATTTAGAGTAAAATTTGCGCTCTTTCGCAATTCCTCCAGATTTACAGTCGAGATTGGTATGCTCATATTACGCGGTAACCCGGCCTTTTCTAATTTCCAAAAAGCACATTTACTCAAAGAATCTTCAGCAGTTAGCACTCAAGTTGTTGATATTTATGGTGAATATGTTCACTACATTGATACCAGCAATGAGTTGAGTGACGATGAACTGAAAATTCTTGAACGATTATTGGAATATGGACCAAGCCGACCTGCCAGCGAGCATTCAGGTCAGCGCCTGATCGTCGTTCCGCGTCCAGGCACCATTTCTCCCTGGTCATCTAAAGCAACCAATATCGCGCAAAACTGTAGTCTGGATAAGATCGAACGCATTGAGCGCGGCGTCGCAGTTTATTTCAAGACTAAAGATGGTGCCGAGCTGAGCGCCGAAGTGATTGAGCAGCTTAAGCCCCTAATCCATGACCGCATGACGCAGTCAGTATTCACTGAACATAGTCAGGCGGAAGTTCTTTTTGAACAACATCAGCCGAAACCATTAGCGCATGTCGATATTTTAGGTGGTGGCCGTGATGCACTCGTTAAAGCGAACACTGACATTGGTCTGGCTCTGGCGGAAGACGAAATTGATTATCTGGTTGAGAGTTTTACCAAGCTGGGTCGTAATCCATCGGATGTAGAGTTGATGATGTTTGCGCAGGCCAATTCAGAGCATTGCCGCCACAAAATTTTCAACGCATCCTGGACCATTGATGGCATCGAGAAAGAAATGTCGTTGTTCAAGATGATTAAAAACACCTACCAGGTGAATTCTGAAGGTGTCTTATCTGCCTATAAAGATAACGCGGCAGTTTTCGAAGGCTTCACGGCTCATCGTTTCTTCGCCAACGCGGAAACCAACGAATACCAATATCATTTAGAGCCGGTACACGTTTTGTGTAAGGTCGAAACTCATAACCACCCAACCTGTATTTCTCCATATCCTGGTGCCTCGACTGGCTCCGGTG
Organism: Kangiella sp.; assembly: GCF_014762745.1. Taxonomy (GTDB): domain Bacteria; phylum Pseudomonadota; class Gammaproteobacteria; order Enterobacterales; family Kangiellaceae; genus Kangiella. The sequence goes on along the minus strand of NZ_JABURJ010000027.1, from coordinate 6,552 downwards.
GTGAAATTCGTGACGAAGGTGCAACCGGTATCGGTGGCAAACCGAAAGTTGGCCTGACCGGCTTTACGGTTTCAAACCTGAAAGTCCCGGGTTATGTTCAGCCTTGGGAGACTGATTATGGTAAGCCTGAGCGCATCGTCACTGCATTGGACATTATGCTTGAAGGGCCAATTGGCGGCGCCAGTTTCAATAATGAATTTGGTCGTCCGGCAGTAACCGGTTATTTCCGTACTTTCGAAGAAGAGTTCGACTTTGAGTACGGTAAAGAAGTACGTGGTTATCACAAGCCAATCATGATCGCAGGCGGCATGGGTAACATCCGTGAGCAGCATGTTAAGAAAAAAGAAATTAAACCGGGTTACAAAGTGATTGTCCTCGGTGGCCCAGCGATGTTGATTGGTTTAGGCGGCGGTGCTGCTTCGTCCATGGCATCAGGTTCAAGCCAGGAAGATCTGGATTTCGCTTCAGTACAGCGCGACAACCCAGAAATGGAGCGTCGTTGTCAGGAAGTGATCGATCGCTGCTGGGCAATGGGCGAGAAAAACCCTATCGAATTTATTCATGACGTTGGCGCGGGCGGCTTGTCGAACGCGATTCCAGAATTAGTACATGATGGCGAGCGCGGCGGTAAGTTTGAACTTCGCCGTGTGCCAAATGCTGAAAAAGGCATGGCGCCAGTTGAAATCTGGTGTAACGAAGCGCAGGAGCGTTATGTGCTGGCGGTTTCTCCTGACAATCTTGCCAAGTTTGAAGAAATCTGTGGCCGTGAGCGCTGCCCATTTGCCGTTGTCGGTGAAGCGACAGAAGAGTTGCATCTTGCGCTGAACGATGAGCATTTTGACAACAAGCCAGTTGATTTACCAATGGATATTCTATTCGGCAAACCACCAAAAATGCATCGTGAAGCTGCTACCTTGGCAGCTCCATCAACAGCCCTTCCAAAAATTGATGATATTAACGAAGCGGTTGACCGTATTCTGGCCTTGCCGGCAGTAGCCGATAAAACCTTCCTGATCACCATTGGCGACCGTACCGTTGGCGGTATGGTGTCGCGCGACCAGATGGTTGGCCCGTGGCAGGTTCCGGTAGCCGATTGCGCGGTAACTACCTCAACTCATAATAGCTACACCGGCGAAGCCATGGCGATGGGCGAGCGTACTCCTGCTGCATTGCTGGATAGCGCAGCTTCAGCGCGTATGGCGGTTGGTGAAGCTGTGACCAATATTGCCGCCGCGAAAATTGATGACATCAAAAAGATTCGTCTATCAGCCAACTGGATGGCCGCTGCCGGTGCACCAGGCGAAGATGTGAATCTTTATAAAGCAGTTGAAGCAGTAGGCATGCAGTTGTGCCCAGAATTAGGCATCACCATCCCGGTCGGTAAAGACTCAATGTCGATGAAAACTGTGTGGGAAGACAATGGCGAACAGAAAAGTGTTACTGCGCCACTGTCATTGATTATCACCGCGTTCGCGCCAGTGACCGATGTGCGCAAAAGTTTGACACCTCAGTTACGCACAGACAAAGATGCAACAGAGTTGTTGTTATTAGACTTGGGCCGTGGCAAAAATCGCCTTGGTGCAACAGCTTTCACGCAAGTCTATAAGCTGCTCGGTACAGAGCCAGCCAATGTTGATTCAAGCGATGACTTACGTAATTTCTTTAACGCCGTTCAGGCGCTTAATCATAATGATCTGGTTCATGCCTACCATGACCGTTCAGATGGTGGTTTATTAGCAACCCTGGTTGAAATGGGCTTTGCTGGCAATTGTGGTGTTAGCGTTGATTTGTCAGAACTCAATGGCACAGCGGAAGAAATTCTGTTCAACGAAGAACTTGGTGCCGTGTTGCAGGTTCCAGCTGATAAGCGCGAGCAGGTTGAAGCGATTTTGGCTGAACACAAGGTCAGCGAATTCGCCCACTTTATCGGTGAGCCAGCAGAAACCAAAACCTTCAGCGTCACCAAAGATGGTAATGATGTTATCTCACGTGACATGAAAGACTTGCGAGCTATCTGGTCAGAACTGACCTTCCGTATGCAAGCCATGCGTGATAACCCAGAATGTGCGCAACAGGAATACGATAGCAAGCTTGATCTGAATAACCCAGGTATCAAGCCATTCGCCACATACAACGTTGATGAAAACATAGCCAAGCCGTTAATCTCAACGGGTGCTCGCCCACGCGTAGCCGTATTAAGAGAGCAGGGTGTCAACAGCCAGCTCGAAATGGCAGCCGCATTGACCAAGGCAGGCTTTGAATGTATCGACGTTCACATGAGCGACATCCTATCAGGACGCGTCAGCTTGCAAAACTTTATCGGCGCAGTCGCCTGTGGTGGCTTCTCCTACGGTGACGTACTCGGCGCAGGTGAAGGTTGGGCAAAATCGATTCTCTTCAACTCACGTGCACGTGACGAATTCGAAGCCTTCTTCAACCGCCAAGACACTTTCAGCTTAGGCATCTGTAACGGTTGCCAGATGATGTCAAACCTAAAAGAACTGATCCCAGGCGCCGACCACTGGCCACACTTCGTGCGCAATCAATCAGCGCAATTCGAAGCACGTTTCGCCATGGTCGAAGTGGCAAAATCACCATCGCTATTCATGACAGGCATGGAAGGCTCGCGCCTACCAATCGCCGTCTCACATGGCGAAGGCCGCGCAGAATTCAAGTCTGAAGAACTGGCAAAACAAGTCAACGAATCAGGTTTAATCACAGCGCGCTACATCAACAACTACGGCGACATCGCAGATACGTATCCAGCCAATCCAAACGGCTCACCATTCGGCATCACCGGCCTCACTACAACCGACGGCCGCGTCACCATCATGATGCCACACCCAGAGCGCGTAGCACGAACCGTGCAGAACTCCTGGAGACCGGATGAGTGGAGAGAGGATGGGGCTTGGCAGCGGATCTTTTACAACGCTCGCCTTTCAATCGGGTAAAATTGCCTTTTTCTTCCTATACTTTGTTGTGTCAAGATTTTAATCAGGTCATTCACAAACACGTGAACTCCCCTCTTAAAATCTTGATACGCCGCGTCTAGGAAGAAAAATTCTAATTTTACGGTGAGCTCTCGGTATTGTCATACCGCGGCTTGACCGCGGTATCCAGTGTCTTTCAAGTTCTATTTAGTTACATGTGAAGATTGGCAGTAATTCCAACCGAGTCAGAGAACTAATAGGTAGGCAAAAACCCTTAGTTTTCACCATCTTGAAAAATGTCAGCATGAGCAATTTGTTAGGCACTTTGTGGCTCTAATTTTGCTAAAAACTCGTCAAAAACAGCTTTTCCCTTTTCAATATTGCTATTAAATATATCCAAATAGTCTTCCTTCGATATTTGGAGACCAAGTTCATTCCTGACGGATAGAACAGCATTAGGAAGTAAATTAGATATTTCAAAGAATACGGCCATGCATTTTCTTATGTATTCAATATGTTCTTTATTTTGTATACGCCAAAGCTCATCAATTTCTTGGTTGTGTTTGTCTCGCTGCTCACGCTCAAATTCAAAACTCTTTTTTACATATTCCCAAGTGCCGCGATCCTGATTACCAGCCAAATCCATATTTTTCATTATTGCGATGTAACGATCAATTTCGTTCTGGTATTTATCTCTAAGGTCCTCCAAAATTTTTATTTCATTCTTTCTGTTAACAAGCCCCATTCGTTCAAGCATTAGATTTAGAGTAGCTGTGCCAATTTCACCCATAAACGCAGTAACCGCCTGAACGGTTTCTCTAGAGCCAACAATCTGAACTTTAGCAATTTTTCCTGCTTGCTCTGAGAATCCTGAAGTTATTTGCTCTTCAGATATGTTTAAATTGGAGAAACTAGCCACCATATTTTGGCTTTTAGTAATAGCTTCCACTGCCTCCATATATACTTCTTTTTTAGTTGCTTGCTCTCGTTCAATTGCCGATATTTTAATTTGATTGCTAACCTTAACCTCTTCTAGTATTTCTGCGTAACCTGATTTTACAGATTCAACCTCATCTGTTATTGTGCCGATATCTTCTTTTGTAGCAAGATTTCTCCCTTTTTCGGATAGATAAGCTGGGATGTAGGACTTTATAAAATAAAATATAATTCCACCGCCGAGGATTGCTCCAACGCCGAAGCTCCCTACCAAGCTCACTAACTTTTCAATTTCTTCGATGCTCATAAATTGTATTGCCTAACATTTTATTGTACGAATTTATTCCTAAGACTTTATTATCATGCACCTTTTAATACAAGTGTCGATCTTCTGGATATTTCAGGGGTTAGCCGAAGGGTATTATTAAAACTGTTTATTAAGTCATTGAAATAATGGACTAGTGCATTAATAAGGAAGTGCAAAGTGGTCAGATAATGATATTTGACTTCAGGCTTGCTCCAATTACCCCCCTTAGATTGAGCTGAGTAGTAGCCAAGACATAGCAATTCAACACAGGATGTTTTGAATAGCAAAATTCGGGCCACGGATGGAACGTATTTTGCGGTGTGTTAAGTGGCTTGGTGGAGACGAAGGTAGTTTCGCTTGCGAAACCTCAATCTCGGGGCGCCGTTCTTTTTGGTTCCTTTTTCTTAGGCGTTAAGAAAAAGGAACTCGCCGAGTGGCGAAACTTAACGCTGAGGAAAGCTATAAAGCCACTGGATTATGAAATACATCTTTGTATTTCACCCTACGGGCTGGCTGCGCCATTCAAAATCGCTCCAGACGATTTTGTCCGCGGTGAGCGACCGAAGGAAGTGCCCTTGGTGCGACCAAAGGGAGTGCCCTTGGGCACCGCGGTATGACAGCTATAAGTAATGATTACGGGGGCATCAACACTAACTATCCCCTTTTACCATAAACACTTAACTTCAAAATAGGATTGCCCTGTGGCATAGTATTGGCTGCTCAATTCACACTGAATCTATTATATGCGTGACCCGAAACTGGATCGTGACGCTTTGGCGTTTGTGGAAGGCGAGTTGGCGGATTGTTTGACTCGTTTAAACCGTGGCATTGAAAAAGAGAGTTTGCGTGTCACGGAGGATGGTTACCTTTCAACCAAACCTCATCCTAAGTCTTGGGGTTCTGCCCTGACCAATGAGTATATTACAACGGATTATTCTGAGGCTTTGCCTGAGCTGATCACGCCGGTTTCGAATGATCGCTTGCAGCCACGTCAATGGCTACATGATATTCACCAGTTTATTTACCAGCACATGGATGATGAGATTCTATGGATAGGCAGTATGCCGTGTATTTTGACTAAGGAAGAGGATGTGCCCTTGGCCAATTACGGCACCTCGAATGTGGGGATGATGAAGCATATCTATCGTCGTGGGCTGGGTTATCGCTATGGCCGATACATGCAGGTGATTGCCGGGGTTCACTACAATTTTTCCCTTCCTGAGGATTTTTGGCCTAAATACCAGGAGTTCAAGCAAGATAGCAGCTCATTAAAAGATTTTATCTCTAATCAATATTTGGGACTTATTCGTAATTATTTACGTTATTGCTGGTTGTTGCCCTATTTATATGGCGCTTCGCCTGCAATTTGCCGCTCCTTCACCAAGGGCAAGGGCGGTTCGCTGCTGGAAGACCATGGTGACGGCAGTTTGTATGGTCAGTATGCGACTTCGTTGCGTATGAGTGACCTTGGTTATCAGAATAATGCTCAATCGAAATTTTCTATTCGCCACAATGACTTAGACGAGTATGTGGGGGAGTTGGAGCGGGCTATTCGCACTAAAGACGAGTTCTACGAAGAGTTGGGCGTTAAGGTGGATGGTGAATACCGTCAGTTGAATGCCAATCTATTACAGATTGAGAACGAATATTACGCAAAAATCCGTCCGAAACGGGTCATTAATCCTGGCGAAAGACCGACTCAGGCCCTGAAAAGGGGCGGGGTTCAGTATGTGGAAGTTAGGTCACTTGACTTGAATCCTTTCGATCCAGTTGGTATAAGTCAGTCACAAATTGACTTTTTAGACGTCTTTTTGCTCTTTTGCCTATTGCAGGAGAGCTGTAATCAATCGGATCGTGAGAATGCTGAAAACGACGAAAACTTCCGTCGTACGGTCTATTACGGCCGCAAGCCTGACCTTGGACTGTTGAAATTTAATCGGGCAGTACCATTACATGAGGCAGCATTGGCCATTTTCGAGGAAATGCGCCCGGTTGCAGTGTTACTGGATAAGAGCAACCAGACCAGGGCTTATACGCAAGCGCTTGGTGAGGCCATTGACATGGCCAAAGATCCGGATAAGACGTTGTCGGGTCAGTTTCTCAATAATATGTTGGCGTATGGTAAAGGTTATTTTGGTTACACCATGGATCTTTCCAAGAAAACACGTCAGCAGTTTCTTTCTGAGCACATCAGCCCTGAGGTTGAGGCTCTGTTCGAGCGTGAAGCGGCTCAGTCAATTGAGAAGCAGAAGCAGATTGAGGAGAACGACTCCTTATCTTTTGAAGAATATCTCAAGCAATATTTCGCCTAGGGCAATAAGCCTTGGACAAATTAATTTAACCTAGTGAGGTGTTATGAACTATACCAAGTTCGATTTT
>NZ_JABURJ010000052.1 GCF_014762745.1 Kangiella sp. | reverse complement strand
TTAACCCTGTATTTTTCATACAATTCCTTCCCCCATCGATAGGAATTAACTGTTCACTATTAACAAAAGTAAACGGAAGACGGTAAGACGTCATACCACTTATAAATCGCATACTATCAATAATTTCTACTTATAAGCAAGCAATATAACGATGCTTAACTGTCAACAATTTTTGCAGGAGGAATTTGTCAGTAGAGGGATTTTTTGTACAATAAACAAGCTATTTATCAGCTTATGTAGGCTACAGGCCATCAATACTGTACAAGTTTTAATCAGATGTGTTTTGTGTGTTTTCGATGTAATAACAGGAAGAGCAGGATATCTGCCCTTCCTTTTGAATCACTTAACTGTCTTTGCCAAGTAAGGTTTTAGCAATTACTTGAAGAAACTCTTAATCGTCAACTGGAGCTTATTTACTGTCTCTAGCGAGTTTAGAACCTCTATCTCTGGTACCGATTGATTCCATTGGATGGCTACAATCGTTATCAGTGCTCCCATACCGATATAAAGGCATGCTTTGCTCAACCATTGAGTGCTTTTTTTGTTGTAAACCATAATCTTTCTCCTTTCTCGTGCGTGATGAGCTCTTAGAGAGCCTCATCACGGTAACGTCGAATCATAATCGCGCCGATGACAAATACTGCACCAACGACAATCCCTAACCATAAATCCATATCCATCAGATGCTTGCTGAAACTTAAGGGGATCCAGTCCTCGCCAATAAAGTCAGAAGCATCACTTTCCAGTACATCACTAAAGTCGCCTGCAATATTCGCCACTGGCGTCACATAAGCGGCCCAGATCATGCCGATGCGTTCACCTATATAAGAAGCTACATGCCATGTGTTAGTGACGATACTTTCCGCAATAATCACCAGCACTACTGGTACTGTAGAAACCAGGAATGGCACCTTTTTAGTCCAGCTTGATACCAGCAATAAGTAGCCAATAATTGGCGCAGCCCAAAGCGTTGCTACATAGAAGGCCTGCAGCTGGTAAAAGGCAATCACAAACAGGTTAGATGGCTGCCATATATTGTTCCAGGCGCTGGCATCTGATATCCAGGCAAAAATGGTGGCTAATATCATGATTGCCAGAGTCGTTGCCTGCAGTATGACCCAGAAGAACAGAGGGGCTACCACCATCGCAGTTACCACTTTCGACAGGACAGTCATGGTGTCCGAAATGGGCATCGACTTCCAAAACAGAATGCTGCGATCTTTACGGTCATCGTATAGCGCACCCAGGCAATAGAAGAAACCAACAATCGCCAGTACAAAGCCGAAGCTGAAGATGCCGCTATACATGCCCATCTGTACACCAATAGCCTTAGTACGCGAATCAACGCTGACGTCATACAGCTTGAACAGGCTAGTTAGATCATGACTGCCAACGCCATTAATTTGCACATTGCTGGTGCTGAATACAAAGACTCCAAGGAAGACCCCGAACACTGCAATACCGCCAATAATCAATGGCACCCACTGCAACCCTGTTTTATTTTCCCAGTATTCTCTTTTCAATAAGGTTAGAAACGTTTTCATGCGGCCTCTCCTTTCATTTTGGCAACAAACAGATCGGCTACGCTGGGCTTGCGAACCTTACCTAATTCTTGAAGTTGCTCCTTAGCGATACCGCTGAACAGACAAACCTTCTGTCCGAAAACTTCCCTGACATTCAGTGGCTTCATCGCTAAGGCAGCTTCCTCAAACTCCTTCTCAACCATTACTTCAAAATACGAGTCCGCAATCGCATCCATTGTGTCATCCAACACAATCTTTCCATCCTGGATAAAGATCAGATCACTTAAGATGTGCTCAATTTCTTCAACCTGATGCGTGGTTATTATTATGGTTCGATTATCGTCAAAATAATCATTCAGCAGTTGCTCGTAAAATGATTTGCGGAACAGGATATCCAGTCCTAATGTTGGCTCGTCCAGAATCAACAAGTCCGCATCAATCGCCATGATTAAGGCCAGGTGCAGTTGCACCACCATTCCTTTGGATAGGGCCTTAACCCGGCTATTCCTTTTTATTTTTGTTTGTTCCAAGTACTTCTCACACAGCTCACGACTAAAGCGAGGATGTACCCCCTCTACAAAGTCGATTGCCTGACTTACTTTAATCCAGCGAGGTAACACGGCCACATCGGCAATAAAACAGACACGTTTCATCAATTCATCGCGCTGTTTATGCGGATCCAGGCCGAAAATGTTTAAGTCGCCTTCAAAGGGCGTTAAGCCCAACAGTGATTTTAGTAATGTTGTTTTTCCCGCACCATTCGGACCAATCAAGCCCAAAATACGTCCTGACTCCAGCTCAAAGCTGACATTATCCAGCGCCTTGAAGCTGCCATAGTTCTTATTCAATCCCTTTGCTTCAATGATATTACTCATGATTGCTCTCCTCAGCTTTTGCGCGATTGAAGAGTTCATCCAATGAAATCTGCAAACGTTCAATTTTCTTTAACAAAGCAGGCCACTCCACAGTCAAAAACTGTTCACGCTCCTGTTTCAATAATTTTTCTTTCGCACCTTCTGTTACGAACATGCCTAATCCCCTACGTTTTTCTGCTAGTTCACTTTCCACCAATAATTGATAGGCCTTGGACACGGTAATCGGATTCAGCTGATATTCCGCTGAAATGTTCCGTACCGAGGGCAAGGCATCGCCTTCCTGCAAGCTTCCATCAAGGATCATATTGAGCACCTTATCGCGGAGTTGCAGGTAAATCGGCTGTGTGTCATCCCAATGTATTTGCATATTTAGCTACCTGTTGGCAGTTACTTCCTGTTGTTTCGACTGTAAAGTCATCAAAATCAACATCTTAGCTTAACAAGACAACTAAGCTTACGTGCAGTGTCTTGCTGACATGGTGTTATACTAAAATATAACACCAACCCTGTAAAACACTTTTTGCAAATTTTTTATAAAAAGCCTGTAACAAAGTGTGTCGCAAATAGCTATATTAAAAATATCTAATGAAGTGGCCGGCAAAGGCTAGTAAACTCTTGGCTTATGTTTTTCAGTTAATTATCAACGTGCAAAACACAAAATTATTCCCTCTGACTCCAGCTAATATTGTCCTGCTTGTGCTCAGCCTGGCTTGCATATTCAGCTTATTACCCGCCAGCTATGCCTTGGCAGCGGGCCTGATCTGGGGCTGGTTTTTTGCGGATCAGCAATCCTTGCCGCTTTCCAGCTGGGCCAGCCTGCTGCTAAAAATAGCCATTGTATTACTCGGTTTCAGCCTGCCATTGGCTGAATTATGGGGAACCGCAAGGGACAGTTTCGTGTTAACAATCAGTGTTATCGCTGGGGCCTTGATTCTGGGACTGTTAATTGCCCGGCTGTTTAAGCTCGATAATCAACAAGGCTGGCTGATCAGCTCTGGTACTGCGATCTGTGGCGGTAGCGCCATCGCTGCGGTGGGTTCATCGATCAAGGCCAACAGCCATAATATGGTCATCTCACTGGCTATTGTCTTTATTCTAAACGCCGTCGCCCTATTTGTTTTTCCTGCTATTGGTCACTGGCTCGAATTATCGCAAAACCAATTTGGCTTATGGGCAGCGCTGGGCATTCACGACACCAGCAGTGTTGTCGGTGCTGCGGCGGTTTATGGCGAGGAAGCCTTAGAAGTAGCAACCACCACTAAGTTGTCACGCGCCTTATGGATCATTCCTTTGGCAATTGTTGCGTCAATCTCACAGCATTCGGGCAAGATAAAATTCAGCCTGCCGCTGTTTATCGTATTCTTCCTGTTGGCCAGCGCTGTCAGTAGCTTTCTATTAAGCCCAGAGCTTATGGCGCAAGTAGGCACTTACATCAAACCTGCATCGAAGAACCTGTTCGCGCTCAGCCTATTGTGGATGGGGACCAGCCTGAATCGAGTCGCCATCAAATCGATCCCGCTCCGCTCCATGCTACTGGGCATCATTCTTTGGCTTGCGGTATCCATCAGCTCACTGTACGTTGTCATGCATTGGTACGCTTAACTAAAACTTAAACAATAGAAATTACTATGTTTGCACTGCAATTTGATCAGCTGGATCGTCAGGCCGAGCTGAGAACCAACCCCAATCAACTGCGCGACCTGGCCCAACAGGACAGCAGTTTTATTGTGCCAGTTCATCGTCAGCAATTGTTCACTCAGGGCGATAATTTGCTATGGCTGAGTTGGAGTCAGTTACAAAACCAGGTCGGCACGATTGAGGATAAACACCTGATCTACCTTGGGCAGATCAATCTCGAGACTGGTACTAAGCATTATTTTAGCTACCGATTAACACAGCCAGATGACTTAATACAACAAGCAGAAAATGCCGAGCTACAAGGTCTGCGACAGCTGTTTCCAGTGTTGTCTGAAGCAGACTCTTACCTTGCCAATGTAGCGACAGGCATTGAGCACTGGCACAACACCCACCAATATTGTGGCTATTGTGGTCATGCCACCTATTCCAAACTGGCTGGCTTTGTTCGCCAATGCAGCAACTCTGACTGCTCAAAAGAGCATTATCCTCGGACTGATGCTGCAGTAATATGCGCTATCACCTTTGAGGATAAGATTTTATTGGGACGTCAGGCTCAGTGGCCGGAACATCGCTATTCGGTAATTGCCGGATTTGTCGAGCCCGGAGAGAGCCTGGAACAGGCAGTGGCTCGCGAGGCTAATGAAGAAGCAGGACTAACGGTTAGCAATATTCAATATGTTGGTTCTCAACCCTGGCCCTTCCCTCAATCCTTAATGACCGGCTTTACCGCTGAATCATCACATCCCGAAATCAAGCTAAAAGATAAGGAGCTCGAACACGCAGCCTGGTTTACCCGCTCCGAAATCAATGAGTTAAAGGAGTCTGGTCAGTTGATCTTACCTTATAAATACTCCATCTCCAGAACACTGATTGAGCAATGGCGAAAACACTAAGTGTTTGATAATGGGTTATTTAACTGTTTTGGCTTCTGATTTTCCGTTTAATTTTCAAACAATTATTGACGATTTACCCTTTCTCAAGTACAAATAGTAGCAATCCTTATAACTCTTTTTCATAAAGAAGGGTTAACAGGAGATACAGGATGTTTAGGAAACCGCTGATTCTTTAGCTCAAAACAAAGACTCAGCAAGATTTAGGAAACAAGGAGTTCTTATGTCTAAGATCACGATCCTCGCTGGTGACTTCCCAAGCGGCAATGGTCACTTTTCATTTCGTAATTTCACCCTCCCCGGCGATAGCAACCATTACCTTTGCGAAACCGTCAATATTAACCAGCTGGAATCTTTCAACCGAATAAACAAAGAAATGGTCTCAATGTTAGGCGTTGGCGAGCGCACTATGCGTATGCTGGATGATCTGACTCAGGATCAGGTCTTGTTTATGGCTCGTCTTAAAGACAAAAGACGATTTGTCGGCCTAGCCGATAAGCGCACCTTTGACAAGATGAATATGGCGAGACGAATTGAAGGCAACAGAAGCGAAGCTTTAAGCAAAGCTCCTTCAGCAGCTTAATCAGCAATCAGGCTCGATCCCAGGGAAAGGCAATAACGTCCTGAATATTGTTGGTCTTTAGCTGAATCATCAACAGGCGATCGAGCCCTAAAGCAACCCCGGAACACTCGGGAAGCCCATGTTCCAGCGCACTAATCAAGCGCTGGTCAATGGATATTTCTGGCAGATTATTCTCTTTGCGCCATTGATTATCCGCCTCAAATCGCGCTTGCTGCTGCCTGCTGTCAGCCAGCTCGTAAAAGCCATTTGCCAGCTCGATGCCTTCAATATACACCTCAAAACGATGCGCTACCCGAGAGTCAACTTCCGAAATACGTGCCAAAGCTGCCTGGCTGGCAGGATAGTCGTAGATAAAACAGACTGAATCATTCCTCCCAAGCTGCGGTTCAATCTTATCCTCGAACAGCAAACTCAGGTAATCATCACGCTCCAAATCTTCAGGCAGCAGCCCCAGATTTGAGCGGGCAAATTGCTCGAGCGCTTCGTCAGTAATGGATAATGGATCGATATCAAGGAACTCGATAAAAGTCTGCTGGTAGCTCAGAGCCAGTCGTTGCTTTGGCCCAAGTACCTTAGTCACCAACTCATAGACTTCATCCATCAACTGCCAATGGTCAAAACCCAAACGATACCACTCCAACATAGTAAACTCAGGGTTGTGCCTGCTCCCCACCTCATCCTGCCTAAAAGCTTTACAAATCTGATAAATAGAGCCATATCCTGCTGCCAACAAACGCTTCATGGCATATTCAGGCGAGGTTTGCAGGAAAGCTATAGCAGATGATTGCCCCAGAGCAGTGATACCGACATCAGCCGTAATAGAGCGCATATAACGATCAGTCACTCCATGATGCGATAAAGCAGGCGTATCCACTTCAAGCACTTCACGCTCGGCAAAAAAACCACGGATTGTTGATAACAACTGTGCTCGGGCTTTGAGGTTTTGTAGTGGAGCTGAAGGTTTCCAGTGGGTCATAGGGTTATATGATGGTATGGTTTTGGTCTAATCATTCCTGGTAAAAGGGACATTCATTTACTTTTTGAACTTGCCTTCTGTTTGTGTTTCGCCCCTCGGCGAGATCCTTTTCTTTGCTTGTCCAAAGAAAAGGAACCAAAAGAAACGACACCCCGATATTGAGGCCACGCTTCGCGTGACTCCCTGCGCCACTCCCAAAATAATTGACGCACCAGAATTTACATCACATCCTTGTGCTGAAAATTCTTATCAAAATCATCCACGATTTTGATTGCTATATTTTGTACGTGTCTTAGCTCAATATAAGGGGATTATTGGTGCTAAATTCAAACTTTCTAACTAAATTCAACCACTAACTAGCGGAGATAAAATTTGTTTAGACGCGACGGAGAATCATTATTTTGCGGAGTTTACAGCCTGTAAATGAGCAAAAAATAATGATTCTCCAACAAAGTATTAACGAATTTTAGCCCGCTAGGCGCGTGAAACGTAATCGCCAGTTCTAGTATCGATCTTTAATTTGTCACCAATATTCACAAACAAAGGCACTTTGACCACTGCGCCTGTGTGCATGGTTGCTGGCTTTGAGCCGCCGCTTGAGGTGTCGCCACGCAGGCCCGGGTCTGTGTCGGTTACTTCGAGTACTACGAAGTTTGGTGGTGTGACGTCGATTGGATTACCGTTCCATAAGGTGATCAGGCATTTGTCCTGCTCGATCAGGTAGACGGCTTTGTCGCCTACGGCATTTTTATCAGCGGATACCTGTTCGAAAGTGTTTGGATCCATGAAGTACCAGAATTCGCCATCGTTGTAGAGGTATTCCATATCGGTGTCCATGACATCGGCAGTCTCGATGCTTTCACCCGATTTAAAAGTTTTTTCGACGGTGCGACCGGTTAGCAAGTATAATACTTTGGTTTTACTGAAGGCCTGGCCTTTACCGGGACGAACGAACTGGTTGTCGACCACCGTACAAGGTTCGCCGTCTAGCATAATTTTTGTACCATTACGTAAGTCGTTAGTGGTAATTGTTCCCATGTGTTCCTCTGGATTTCAATTAGGTTTATGATTCAAAACTTGCAGATTCTACCGCGAAATGATTCATATTGGCAGGAGCGAGAGTGGAAAAAGTTGCTCGCAGGAGCAATTTCTTCACCTTTTGAGCTCTTGTCACGGTTAGATCTGTCAGTTGATAGCCTGCCCTATTCCATTCTGCCTGAGCATCGCTTTGTTCAGAAGGTTCCTGCACCTTTCGTTGATCGTATGCAAAAGGGCAATCCTGACGACCCGCTTTTGCGCCAGGTACTGGCGGTAAGCGATGAAAATCAACAGGTTGCGGGCTTTGTCTCCGATCCTCTACAGGAGCAGGAGTCTGAAATTCCAGGACTTCTACACAAATATAAGTCGCGGGTGCTGGTCATGCTATCTACCGCCTGCGCCATTAATTGCCGCTATTGTTTTCGGCGTGAGTTTCCTTATCAGGAGCACCAGACCGGGCGTGAGGGCTGGTCAGCAATTTTTGGCTATCTGCGCGAGCACCCCGAGATCAATGAAGTCATATTAAGTGGTGGCGATCCTCTGGCTGTCAATGACTCCTATCTGAGAGACTTCATTAAACAACTTGAATCAGTCCCATCTATCGTTCGTTTACGGATTCATACCCGCTTGCCGGTGGTCATTCCACAACGGGTGAGCCAGGGCTTGATTGAGGCACTTACTCAAAGCCGTCTGCAAACCGTCATGGTGTTACACATTAATCACCCACAAGAGATAGACGAACTGTTTGCAAAAGCGATGGCTCGTCTGCACAACGCCGGAGTAACCCTGCTTAACCAAAGCGTACTTTTAAAAGGTGTTAACGACAGTAGCTCTATTTTAGCTGAACTTAGTGAAAAATTGTTCAGCTGCCATGTGTTACCCTACTATCTCCATCAGCTGGATAAAGTCAGTGGAGCGCACCATTTTGAAGTAGCGGATTGCCGCGCAATAGAGATCATGCGTGAACTCAATGCTCTGGTGGCTGGATTCCTGGTGCCCAAGCTGGTTCGAGAGGTAGCCGGAGAACACAGCAAAACACCGCTTGATCTGCGTTTTTAGCTTTAAATAATCAAGGACTTAGTCATAAATAAAACTGGCGCTCAATGCACCTATTCGCTAATATAAAAGCTATCACTTCGAAAGATAATAAAAGCTAATTTGCCTATATCAGGCTAAGGAGAAAGGAGTGGCCTTAACTCAAGGACAATTGGGGCTCACAGTTCGAGTCAGAAATGAGACCATGGTGGCGGATATTCCAGCCAGCGTGAAGGCGGCAGAACATTGGCTGGACAATCTGCCGATTGCGGATATGGGTGAAACCGCTTCAAAGGTATTTCATTATCTGTACGATCTTAACCAGTCGCCATTAGCTCCTAAAGAGCGCCTGCAAATCCTCGAAGCCATTGTGCCCACCTGTGAAACTCTGATCGATTCCTTATCCGAGATCTATGTCCACAGCCCACTCAAATACTCACAAAAATTACAGTCTGCTTCTGAGTTAGTGCATGCTCTCGCATCAGAATTAGTTTTTGGTTTTAACGCCGTGATTGAGGACATCAATCAAAACCCGCAATTTCTGGAAAAATACAACAAGACGATATTACCCGCAGCTTGCGCAAATGCGCTGCATTACCTTGGTGAAATCCAGCTGCAGCGCTACCAGCTTTATAAGTCTGTGGGCGGTAAAATCTGGCGTCAGCAAAATATTATCTTTAAGTTAGCTACCGCCAATGATTTCCTTGAACACAAACTCAAAAAGTCTTCGACTCCACTAGTTAGTGTTAAAAAGCAGCTGCTCATCAATTTGACCCTATCTATCTGTAACCCATATCAAATGAAACATGGTGAAGCGAGCGCGGTCTATGACTCTCTGAAAGTTCTAGCTAATTACATTGAGCTAGTACCAGGCACCAATAGCAATACCCTGTTTGCCTATTTACCGGAAACTGAAATTCCACCGCAGCCAGCCAATGCCATTGAAAGTGAATCGCAGAAAAAATATGGCATTGATTTGACTCAGGCCATCGGCATGCTTGAAAACAGCATGATGGAAAAAAGAAACGGCTTCCTGTCACGCTTCAAGAAATCCCCAGAAATCACTCTGGACGAGGACTTAAAAGCGCAGGTTCTGGAAAGCTGGAACACGGTCAAAACAAGAAACTTTATTCGCATCAACTCGAATGAAAGCACTCAGGTTGCGGTTGGTCTAGCCGGCTCTCACCATTTTCTGGTAGAGCGTGGCGGCAAAGCGCTCCACGATCGCTTCTTTGGAACAACAAAAAAAACAAGGGCATTTCAGGTTGAATCCCTGCAACTTGAACAGGAGGAAAGCCAGCATGGCTTCGTCTGGAAACAGTCTCGTCCAAGAGGTATGGATATTCAGGACAAACGCAAAACTGAAGATGCCTTTGCTTCAATTTATAAGCCGCGGACTTTTGATCAACGTAAGCTGGAAAAAGAAAATCATCCCTACAAGGAATTAAAAACACGGGCTAAATTTGAATGGATTAATGGTGTGGTTAAGGATGTCAGCCCTGCAGGCTTTTGTGTAGCATTTGAAAAAGCACCTTCACAATATGCAGAAACCAATGAGCTGGTGACAGTAAAGAACTTCAAAAATGGTCAGGAAATGTACAACCTGGGGCTGATTCGCTGGAATCGCTGGCAAGGTCATGATGTGTTTCTAATCGGGGTTGAGCTTATTTCCCCGGAAGCCACTCCGGTTCGAGCAACTCTGGATTGGGATTACGCCAAACCAGCCTATCACCATAATGGCCTGCTGCTTCCTGAAATGCCTAATGCTGGCGTTGACTCCAGTCTCATATTGCCACCTTTAGGCTATCGTTCAGGTCAAACAGTCGCTATCATGACTCCCGATGAAGAGTACAAGGTAGAACTAACACGTAAAGTGATTGAAACAGATAATTTTATTCAGTTTCACTATCGACAAAAACTTTAATTGCAAAACATTCCAAAATTAATATTTATGGGGACTTGGGTATCAATCCAGGTTAATGTTAAATTTGTGGGGCAGTTAAATCATTTTCTAAAAAAAGCGGATACCATAAGGAATCCTCAAGGTAACTCGATTTGTGATGAAAAAACAGAGCAATAATTCACCAATAAACACCCTGATTTTCTCAAGTTCGGCCAATGAGAGCGAACAGCTTGCTAGCCACCTGAAAAATCAAGGCCTTCCAATTCGCCACCAAGTGGTGGCCAACAGCGAACAGCTCAAAGCCGCCATTGATGAAAAACAGTGGCAGCAGGCGTTGTTCCTCGATGAGCTTGATAACTTACCAATACAACAGGCATTGACCTTGTTAAAAAGCCAAAAGCAATCGGTTCCGGCAATCCTGTTAAGCAGTAATTATTCTGAGGATCAGCGCTTTGACGCTATCGCAAAAGGTGTAAAAGACTGCATTCCCAACAGTGCCAAAGATTTACTGACCCTTATTATCAAGCGCGAGCAACAGCTAGTGAATGCTGAAGCACAGGTTGCCACTGCCACCAAAATGGTGTCGGAAACCTCCAAGCGAAATCAGTTGTTACTTGAGAGCTCTAAAGATGCCATCGCCTATATTCATGATGGTATGCACATTTATACCAACCCCACTTACCTGGATCGCTTCGGTTATGAAGAAGATGACATCATCGTCATGACAATCATGGATTTGATCGACTCGGAAGATACCGACAAAATCAAAACTCTGCTAAAAGAGCAGGCGAAGAGTGGCGAGGAAGTCAAACAGGTTCTAAAAGGTAAAAATGCCAATGGTGAAATTTTCGAAGCCGAGTTTATCGTTTCTTCAGCAATCTATGATGACGAGCCTTGCGTTCAACTGGTCGTTCGCGAAGTCAGCGACCAAACAGAATTACTGAAAAAATTAAAAGAAGTCAGTGAAATTGATCAAGTGACAGGTATCTTTAATCGTCCGGCATTTATGGACAGACTGAAGAATATCACTGAAAAATCACGCGACAGCAAAACAGATACCGTTCTTTACCTGGTTGAAATTGATAAGTTCTCCAAGTACCGCTCCGAGTTTGGCATAGCAGCATGCGATGATCTGTTAAAGGATATTGCTGACTGGATGAAAGCTCACGTCAGTGATAAAGCCATAATAGCACGAATCAGTGATACCAGCTTTGGTATTATCCTATCCGAAAAAGGTCTCGCCCCCAGTGAGCTACCTAAGAAATTACTTTCTGAAATTGGCTCTCATCTGTTTGAAGTTTCTGAACAGACTCTACACCTTACTTTCAGCATTGGCGGTGTTACCTGCCAAGACAATGATCTTGAGCCGGACAAACTGGTACTACATGCAACTGCAGTGAGTCATAAAGTTCAGGATGCAGGTGGCAATGGTTTTGAATTGTTTAACCCATCCATTGATAGTCTCTTAAGCGAAGAAGAAAAAGTGCTTTATGATGAGTTTGTACAGGCCAGAGACGAAGGTCATATGACTCTCTTCTATCAGCCAATGATGAGCTTGCAGGGTAGCCCTGATCAGCAATACATCTGTTACTTCCGTTATAAAATGCAGGATGGTAAATGGGGGCTAGGCAAAAATATCTTCCCAATTTTTGAAAAAGTTGGTATTGACGCCGATATTGACAAGATTACCTTTACCCATAGCTTAAAAATGCTAGCCAAAGAAAAAGCTGCGGGCAAACCAACCAAATTATTCCTGACCCTGCACCCAAACACCTTGCTGCGAGAAGATGCTAGCCGTTGGGTTCGTCAGAGTATCGCAAAAGCCGGTATTGATAGTAATAGCCTGATATTGACTCTGAAAAGTCACTTCGCGGCAACCTATCTCAAAAAAGCGATAGAGTTAAAAGATGTATTTAACAAAGACGGGATTAAGTTCTGCTTATCAGGCGTACAGGCCAACGAACTGGAACTGATTCAGTCCATTCGACCCAACTATGTTGCCTTTGATGGCCGCATGATTGAGGTACTGAAAGAGCAAGGCACCGACAAAATAGTCCCATTAATCCAAGCGGCCCATAATGTCGAAGCCAAGGCCATTATCACTAACCTGGAAGAAGCCTCGTCACTAGCACAAATCTGGCCTCTCGGCGTGGACTTTGTAACCGGTAACTATATTTCAAAACCTATGTCCAAGCTCAGCTATGACTTTGCTGATAATGACTTCTAGATGAGCACTTAGCCTTGTCCCTGCTGCTTCTCGATTAGAGGCAGCAGTTCAACCAAAGAGTCCAGATAACCAACATTCAAAACGCAATCAGCCGACTTTCCTAAAGTCGGCTTTGCTTTAAAGGCCACCCCAATTCCGGACTGCTGCAGCATCTTCAGATCATTGGCACCATCACCAACCGCAATACATTGCTGCTCAGTTACCCCCGCGTCCAATGCCCATTCTTTCAAACTGGCCGCTTTGACGTCTGCATTAACAATTGGATACTCGACCTGTCCCGTTAACAACCCCTTTGACTCAATCAGGCGGTTTGCCCGAATACGGCTAAATGGCAAACGTTGGGATAGCTCGTCCGCAAAAGGCATAAAGCCTCCTGAAGCAATAGCAATCTCACCACCCCGGTGCACAAAAAAATGGCAAAATAATTCAACTCCAGTATTAAAAACTAGCTGCTCCTTAACCACATTAATCGCCTCCAAGGGCAGACCTTTTAGCTGCTTTACCCTATGCTCCAGACTTTGATTAAAGTCCAGCTCACCGCGCATCGCAGCTTCGGTAATTTGTGCCACTTGCTGCCCAACACCAGCCTGAACAGCTAACTCATCAATCACTTCGATCGGGATCAAAGTTGAATCCATATCGAACACAGCCAGCTTAAAAGGACCATAGCTGCGCCCCTGAGATAACAGACAGTAATCAAAGCCATGACTCTTACTTTGCTCATAAAGGGCGGACTTTAGCGCGCTCTCATCAGCGCCAGTAATGCTATACACTTTAATACCTGAATGAACTTGGGGCTGCTCTTCGATGGAGTCAGATAAGTTTTCCAGAGTCGAGAAGTTAAGTTTAGATTCAGCATCACGCTGATTAAATAAGTATAAAAAGTAATCGGCCATGGTTAAGTCAGTCGACGCCACTGTTGTGTGGTTCTATTCATCAGAACAAACTATGGTATATTAACCCTAAATAAAAGCCCATTTTAATTTATAGAAAGGGATAGCAATATTAAATCATCACTCTTTAAAAGCGCTAACACCAAGGCGCTCATTTTTTCTGCGCTAGTACTGGCCCTTGCCAGTAGTTTGCTACAGCTTTGGCTAACCAAACAGCAACAGCTTCAGCAGCAAAATTACATCAATAGTTATACCGAAATGCTGACGACCGCCTCGGCAAGTCAGCTTGGTAGCTTTATCTATACGCAAGATGAAGACTCTATCGAAGCAGTGGCCAAGGGCCTCTATGAAAACGACAGTGTCTTTAAAGTCGCCATCTATAAGCGTGATGGTACAGAAATGGTCAAGCTGGAAGCAGATGAGCTACCGGCAGATCTTCGTTCGGTGGTTGCCGACATCTATTTTCAGGAAAAGAAAAACGGTTACTTAACCATTTACTTCAGCCCAAATGCCCAGGCATCACTAATATCCCAAGTTGTTTCAGAGCCAACCATGATATGGATTATCAGCGGTTTTAGCTGGGGACTTTTGCTTTTTATCATTTCCTTTAGAAACATTAGAGCCTGGTGGAAAAACCGTCAGCCAAAAACAGCCGAGATTAGAAACGGGCAGGATTCACCTAATCAAAATCAGCTCCTGCGCCAGCTACTGAAACACAGTAACGGCAAAAAGAATCACCCAGGAGCAAATGCCAATTTATTGGTCATCAAAGCAAACTGGCAAAGGCTCAATGAACAAAATACTCATCGACTGCTAACCATGTTTAATCGTTGGTTACCCAAAAACGGTATCTATTTTTTAAGCTTTAAACAATCATTATTAGTACTGGGCAAGGAGTCCACGCTAATTGAGCCAAATTTATTGACTCAATTGCAGGTTCTGCTTAAAGCCATGAAACGACTCAAACTGGAACCAAGCATACTGGTTCATAACCTTGAATTTGATCGTGAAATCTATCAGACATTTTTTGATGTGATTGAACCGGGGATCTGGCTCGAATCTGATATAAGGCATGCTTCACTCATTGATGGCGAAGAGCGTATCGAGCTTGATATTGAAGCTGTTGGTGAAGTCGAGTTAACAAAAGTACCAGATGTTGAGGCATCTCAGCGCAATGGTATTGAGCGCCAGGTGCGCTTCCTGCTTGGAGAATAACCAGTCAACCATTCACAAACAAAAGGCCATCACATGATGACCTTTTTAGTTTTAAGATTTAACAAGATAACATCTTAATCTTTGGACTCTACCTCAATCCTATCCACTCGCTGGAATCCTCTTGGCAACTTGTGGCCACGACGCCCTCGCTCACCACGATAATGCTCCAGATCCTTAGCCTTTAATGTCAGATGTCGCTTGCCTGAGTGAATGACCAAGTTATCTTCTTCGCTGATGGCAGCAACCGCAACCATAAACTCTTCGCGTAGCTTCAACTTGGCGGTTGGGATACTGATAATTTTATTACCTTTACCCTTTGCCAGTTCAGGCAAATCAGCTAGCGGGAATACCAGCATGCGGCCTTCATTAGAGACAGCCACACAGAATTGGTTGGCAGGGTCTGTGACGCTGGAAGGCTTCACTACTTTGGAGCCTGATGGCAGGTTAAGGAAAGCCTTACCATTACGGGTCTTGGTCACAAGGTCACTAAACTTAGCCACAAAGCCATAGCCAGCATCGGTTGCAAACAGGAACTTGTCATCATCTTCACCCATAAGAGTAGCCATAAACTCAGCACCTGCAATTGGGTTAACACGGCCGGTTACCGGCTCACCCAGGCCTCGCGCTGATGGCAAGGTATTCGCCAACAAGGAGAAGGTTCGCCCAGTGGAATCCAGAAAAACAGCGTACTGGTTACTCTTACCCTTTGCTGAATCCAGGTACTTGTCTCCCGATCGGTAATTCATACCTACAGCATCCACATCATGCCCTTTGGCACAACGCACCCAGCCCTTTTCTGAAAGGATGACGGTCACTGGCTCAGTAGGCAACAACTCGGTTTCAGACAAGGCCTTAGCTTCTTTGCGTTCAACAATCGGTGATCGACGCTCGTCGCCAAACTGCTCAATGACTTCTTCAATTTCTTTCTTGATCAGGGTCTTCATGCGCTGCTTGGAGCCAAGCGTCAACTGTAACCAGTCAGCTTCGTCTTCAAGTTCGGCCTGCTCGCCCTTAATTTTCATTTCCTCAAGTTTTGCCAAATGACGCAATTTCAGCTCAAGGATGGCTTCCGCCTGACGGTCCGATAAATCAAAACGCTCCATCAGTTTTGGCTTTGGCTTATCTTCAGTACGAATGATGTGAATCACTTCGTCAATATTCAAATAAGCAATCAACAAGCCGTCCAGAATATGCAGGCGGTCCATAACCTTATCAAGTCGATGCTGCAAACGTCTGCGTACAGTTTCATGACGGAACTCAAGCCATTCTTTAAGCATCACACGTAGGTTTTTAACCTGCGGACGGCCATCGATACCAATCATGTTCATGTTAACCCGATAGGTACGCTCAAGATCCGTAGTAGCAAACAGATGACGCATCAGCTCTTCCACATCAACACGATTGGAACGTGGCTCAATGACCAGGCGCGTCGGGTTTTCATGATCCGACTCATCACGAAGGTCGCTGACCATAGGCAATTTCTTAGCCTGCATCTGAGCTGCAATCTGCTCCAGTACTTTGGCACCTGAAACCTGATGTGGCAGAGCGGTAATGACGATGTCGCCCTCTTCTTTCTCATAACGGGCGCGCATGCGAATTGAACCACGACCTTTTTCGTAAACCTCAAGAATTTCACTTCTTGGTGTAATAATTTCAGCGTCGGTTGGGAAATCTGGGCCTTGTATAAATTCCAGTAAATCCTCAACCTCGGATTTAGGGTTTTCCAGCAGATGGATACAGGCTTTACCAACTTCTGAAAGATTATGTGGAGGAATGTCCGTTGCCATGCCCACTGCAATACCTGTCGTGCCATTAAGCAGCAGATTAGGAATACGCGCCGGCAAAACTTCTGGCTCATCCATGGTGCCATCAAAGTTTGGAATCCAATTAACCGTACCTTGCCCTAATTCACTGAGCAATACTTCAGCATAAGCCGCCAGACGCGATTCAGTGTAACGCATGGCTGCAAATGATTTCGGATCATCCGGAGCACCCCAGTTACCCTGACCGTCCACCAATGGGTAACGATAGGAAAACGGTTGCGCCATCAACACCATGGCTTCATAACAGGCTGAATCACCATGCGGGTGAAACTTACCCAGCACATCACCAACCGTACGCGCTGATTTCTTATATTTAGCGGTAGCTTTTAAGCCAAGCTCACTCATGGCATAAACAATGCGTCTCTGCACCGGTTTCAAGCCATCGCCAATATGTGGCAAGGCACGATCCATGATCACATACATGGAGTAGTTCAAATAAGCCTGTTCGGTAAACTCCGCCAGCGACTTTTTTTCAATACCTTCGTAATTCATTTCTTCCACGATAGTTCACTTCTCGTTTTAAATTTCTGCTTTATTGCCTTTCTGCTCTAACCAGTCTTTTCGATCAGATGCGCGCTTTTTCGACAACAGCATGTCCATAATTTGCTCGGCCTGCCCTTCGCCATCGAGGGTTAGCTGTACCAATCGTCTTGTTTCACGGGCCATGGTCGTCTCACGCAACTGCTTAGGGTTCATTTCACCCAGACCTTTAAAGCGCTGCACTTGAATCTTGCCACGCTTATTTTCAGCTTTGATTCGATCCAACAAGCCCTGTTTTTCATCTTCATCCAGCGCGTAAAACACCTCTTTACCGACATCGATTCGATACAGGGGTGGCATAGCAACAAACACATGCCCAGCGCGAACCAGTGGTCTGAAATGACGAACGAACAAAGCACACAGTAACGTAGCAATGTGCAGACCATCCGAATCAGCATCCGCTAAAATACAGATTTTGCCGTACCTCAGTTTGCTCAGGTCATCGGAATTGGGGTCAAGGCCAATGGCGACTGAAATATCATGCACTTCCTGTGAAGCCAGGATCTGGTTGGAATCCACTTCCCAGGTATTCAGAATTTTACCGCGCAACGGCATGATCGCCTGATACTCTTTATCGCGCGCCTGCTTGGCTGAGCCACCCGCAGAATCACCCTCAACCAGAAACAGTTCACTGCTCATTGAATCAGTTCCGGCACAGTCTGCCAGTTTGCCCGGCAATGCAGGGCCCTGCGTCACTTTCTTTCGTACTACTTTCTTGCTGGCACGCATCCGCTTATGAGCATTACTGATAGCACGTTCAGCCAGTGCGTCACCAATCACCGGATTTTGATTGAGCCATAAACTAAAGGCATCTTTTACCACGCCAGCAACAAATGTCGCACACTGACGTGATGACAGGCGCTCTTTGGTCTGGCCCGAGAATTGAGGATCATCAAGTTTGACTGACAGGACATAACTGATTCGGTCCCAGACATCTTCCGCACTGAGTTTTACACCACGCGGTAGCAAGTTACGGAACTCACAAAATTCGCGCATGGCTTCTAATAAACCATTACGCAACCCATTCACATGGGTACCACCCTGCGGCGTTGGAATCAGGTTAACATAGCTCTCGGCAAGACACTCGCCACCTTCTGGTAACCACATAAAGGCCCAGTCAACTGCTTCGGCTTCACCCTGCAGGGAACCTGTAAAGGGCTCATCTGGCAATTTCTCAAATCCACCAGCCTGCTCTAACAGATAAGCAGTCAGACCATCTTCATAGAGCCATTCATCCTGCTCACCCGCAACCTTGTTATCAAAGATGACCTTTAGGCCAGGACAAAGAATGGCTTTAGCTTTGAGCAGGTGTTTAAGGCGTGAAACGGAAAATTTTTCACTATCGAAATATTGGCTATCGGGCCAGAACTTGACGCTGGTTCCGGTATTTCGCTTGCCAACTTCACCCACCACTTCAAGATCTTTAACTTTAAAACCATCTTCAAAGGCCATGAAGTACTGTTTACTGTCGCGCTTCACCGTAACTTCAACGCGTTTCGACAGGGCGTTAACGACTGAAATACCGACGCCGTGAAGACCACCTGAAAATTGATAGTTTTTATTGGAGAACTTGCCACCGGCATGTAACTTGCTCATGATCAGCTCGACGCCAGGAATGCCCTCTTCAGGGTGGATATCAACCGGCATACCACGCCCATCATCTTCTACTTCGAGCGCTCCATCTTTATATAAAGTCACCTTGATGGTTTTTGCATGGCCTGCTAATGCTTCGTCCACACTGTTATCGATCACCTCTTGTCCAAGGTGGTTCGGACGGCTGGTGTCGGTATACATACCGGGACGTTTTTTAACTGGATCAAGACCGCTGAGAACCTCAATGGATTCAGCTGTATATTGGTTATTCGCCATAAGTAAATTATTGATTTTGTGTTAGGAGAGTCAAATTGACTCAATATATTGTTATTCGGCTCTTATCCTATAAAGGCCGATCAGCAAGTGCAAGTAAAATTATTGACGGATTCGTGCGCTTTTCGAGAGAGCTCTTTAAGGCACTGATTAATAGCCAGAAATGGCAAAATTCACTTTGGGTAAATAATGATCAACACGGTAATTGTGCTTTTTTATCGAGCCATCCGCCTGACATTGATAAACCGCATAGCCGGGGGTTTCCGAACTGGCGGCAAAATCGGCTGAGTGGCGCTTGAACTGAACGCAGGTTGATGGCACCGAACAATAGAGCGCATTATCAATCTTATGCTCTGAGAATTGATGAACATGACCAAAGCCACACAGTTTGACCTGAGGGTGCTGAGTGACCAGCTCCAACAAGTCATCTTTATTGCGGATACCAATTTGATCCAGCCAATCGCAACCTACCGGGATCGGATGATGGTGCATATACAGCATGGTTGGCAGGTCAGAATTATCTTCAAGACACTTTTGCAACCAGTCCAATTCATTTTTACTGACCCTACCATGAACTTCACCTTCAATATGACTGGTCACCATCAGAATTTGCCAATGGTCAGTAATAATTTGCTTTTGAGTAAACAGAGGTGCCTTGGATAGATGGCTGGTGAGGTATTCAACTTCATCATGATTACCGGCAAGCGTGAAAACTGGTTTGCCGAATTGAGCCATCTGCTCAGCAAAGAATTGATAGGAGGCTTGCGAGTAGTCCTGCGAAATGTCGCCTGTAACGATAATGATATCGGGATCGATAGCCTTTGCACGAACATCATCGAGCACTGCGCAGAAGCTTTCCTGTGTGTTAACCCCTAACAGACTTCCTTTATCATCAGCAAACAAATGCGGATCTGAAAGGTGTAACACGGTCATTTCAGGTCGCCCGATAAATAGGCGTTTGCAGTCATAAGTCAAATCAATCTCCTATTTTGTTATAGTCATTATCGCTTATAAGTTATTGCAAAAACGCTAAGTGGGTCGTATTCGCAGTGTGAGATTGACCAAATTGTAGACAAAAGTTAAGCCATTCACCGAGAAAACGGTTCAGTTGAAGCTTTTCATCGGGCTGCTTCATCTCAGTATTTGGGTATTGATAGACGGGTGGCAACATACCTTCGTTAAGACCTGATAAGACTTCCGCCATCTGCGCATCGTGATACAGACGAACCAGAAACTCGCGATTGACCGCTGAAGCATAGGGAGCCTTGGCGTTACAAAACTGCCGCAATCGGTAGGTCACGGTATAGCGGCTGGTCTGTTCAAGAGTAATAACAACATCGGGCTGCTTATCAACACTCAACAAAACAGCATCAGATTCATGACTCAATGATTTGCCAGCACTACCGAGCAGTTTATTCAACTTCAGGTAATTGCTGGCACACAAAGCCATAAACTCTTTCAAGTCTGGTACATACTTTCTTGCTGAGCGCATAAGCACCTATTCAATAATGAGTAATCTGTCCGTGATACTACTTTCTTTGATACTAGTTTCCTTGGGACTACTTTCCTTGAGAACAGTTATCAGCAAGATCCAGTTGCTGCTCATTCAATAAAAACCACTGGATGGCAATCAGGGCCATAGCATTACTAATACCGCCATTAGCCAGAAGTTGCAACATTTCTTGTCGCGTGACGGCTAACACCTTGATATCTTCATGCTCATCATCCAAACCGGCATAGTCTACCAAGTTTGAGCTATCAACCAAACCCAGGAACAGATCGACATATTCTGTGGTGCCACCAGGACTGACCCAGTAACCGGGCATTTCAAACAACTTATTGATGGTGCAGTGCGATTCTTCCAGGGCTTCACGGTGAGCCACCTCATGCGGATCCTCACCTTTTTCAACCATACCAGCGACAATTTCCAGCAGCCAGGGTGAATGCTTATCTTTCAGAGCTCCGGGGCGGCACTGCTCAATCATGACAAAGCGATCAAGTTTCGGATCATAAAGCAAAACCCCGACCGCATTACCACGCTCGAAGATTTCACGCTCAATAACTGGACTCCAGCCACCCTGATATTGCTTGTGGCGGTAGCGGTATTTCTCCATACGGAAAAAACCTTCAAATAGCGGCTCATGACCAAGCACTTCTACATCATTCGGACCAAATTGTTTCTTCAAGAATATCACCTTATATTCACAGCAAGTTTACTTTACTGATGTCTTTGCAAACAAAGCGAGCTCTGTACCGATTTAGGCTATCCTGCCACAGGCCTGACAGGATGTTAACACTTCATAATCTGTTACACTTACTGTATTGTTTGAAATACCAATAATTACTATGCTTTAGCCAACCAAGAGAGGTATCCATGGAACAGCCAGTGTTTGATCTGGAGCAGGCTCGACTCAATATGGTTGAACAGCAAATTCGCCCATGGAATGTGCTGGATAATCAACTCCTGGATCTGATCTCGGGCTTGCCCCGCGACAGATTTGTACCGGAAGAGTATCGCACACTAGCCTATGCAGATACGCAAATTCCGATTGGCCATAGCCAGTGCATGATGCCACCTCGCGAAGAGGCCCGTATGCTTCAGGCTCTACGCATTCAGCCAAGTGATAATGTACTGGAAGTTGGTACTGGCACAGGCTACTGCACAGCACTGATGGCACAGCTTGCACGCAAAGTATACAGCGTTGATATCATTGGCGAGTTTGTCGAGCAGGCCAGGGAACGTACTCAAGAGCTTGGGCTGGACAACATAGAGTTTGAAGAAGGCGATGCCGCCACTGGCTGGCCTCACTATAAGCCTTATGATGTTATCGCCATAACAGGAAGCTTTTATAAATTACCTAAAGCTTTCAAGCGTCATTTACCCATTGGCGGTCGCCTGTTCTGTATCGTTGGTCAGGAACCTGCGATGAAAGCCAAACTGATCACCCGTACCGGTGATGACCAGTGGCACGAAGAAGTTTTATTTGAAACCGTTTTGCCCTATTTAATTAACGCAAAACGTGCTGAACAATTTGAATTTTAGAAGTTATAACCCTTAGCAAAAATAACGATTGCTGAATACAACCATTTTGGAATTTGGTATGAAACCGACAACAACAATGAAACTGGTCACTCTTGCAGTTCTCTCACTGAGTGGCTTTACCACACAAGCTAATACCGATCTTCTGGACGTATACCAGGACGCGCTCAAAAATGATCCGCAATACAAAATTAGCGAAGCAAACCTGAAAGCAACCGAACAGGGCGTCCGCATCAATCGCTCTAACCTGTTACCTCAAATCAGCGCAACAGCAACCAAAGGTAGAAGTGATAACGATTCTTCAGGTCAGGGTCTCGATGGCAGTCCTTCCGATCCTTTCAGCAATGAAGTTGACTCAACTACTTATCGAGTTCAACTAAGCCAATCGTTGTTTGACTGGAGTCGCTGGGTTGCACTGGAGCAGGCTGAACTACGCGTTCGTGCAGCAGAACTAAACCACGCTGCCAGTTTGCAGGATTTAATGACTCGTACAGCTCAAGCCTACTTTCAGACTTTGAGCCGCAAAGAAGTTCTGGAAGCGACGCGTTCCGAAAAAGAAGCACTACAAAAACAACTGGACTTAACGCGTGAACAATTTGAGTCGGGACTATCGACAGCAACAGACTTTCTTGATGCTCAGGCCAATTTTGACCAGGCGCAGGTCAGCGAACTCGTAGCAGAGAATGAGTACAACAATGCCATTGAAAGTTTGCGTGAAATAACCGGCCAGTATTATGCTGAGTTAGAAGCCGCCGGCAATGAAATGACTCTAACACCTCCGAGCCCCGCCAATATTGATGACTGGATGCGCGCAGCTCGTGAAGCTAACCTGAATTTAAAAGCAAAACAGTTTGAAGTTCGCGCAGCACGAGAAGAAGTTAAACGCAATCGCAGTGGCCACTATCCCACAGCAGATCTCAGTGTCAGTTACTCCGATCAGGAAACAGAAACTGACCGCTACTTTCCCATTCAGAATATCGACCAAAATACCCTGAATATGCAAGATGGTTATCAGGCTGGAATTACGGTAACCATTCCATTGTTCTCAGGCTTTAGAACCTCTGCCCAGACTGAGCAGGCCAAACAGAATTATTTACGAACTACGCATGAACTTGATCAAAGCGATAGGCTGGTGCAAAAGAACACCCGCATGGCTTACACCAACCTGCAAACGGCGATCAAATCATTCGAAGCCAATAAACGTGCCTATGAATCAAGCATCAACTCATTGGAATCAACCCAGGAAGGCTATCAGGCAGGTACGCGAAACATTGTAGATGTGTTGATTGCCACTCGTGGCGCATATTCTGCTCAACGCAATATGATCCGAGCCAAGTATGACTATCTGATCAGTAGCTTGCAGCTTAAAGCAGCAACAGGCACCTTAACTGAAGAAGATATTCAGTCCGTTAACAAACTACTGGAAGATTTTTAGTAAATGATAGAAACGTCAGCGTTATTAACTCGTTAAAGATAACCTTCGATAACGCTGACAGTTTTATCCAAAGCACCACGATTAGCCTCAATGACCTGCAATGCCTTTTGACCCATACCAGATGCTTTAGAAGTATTTTGCATCAGTTCAACGACCAACTCGGCGAGTTCTTCCTCATCATTCACCATTTGCGCACCACCGGCATCAATCAAATCACAAAAGATTTCATTAAAGTTGAAGATATGAGGACCTGTTATTACCGGCTTAGCCAATACAGCTGGCTCAATAGGATTGTGGCCACCAATTTCAGCGAAGCTACCGCCAATCCAGGTAATATTCGATATATTAAAGGCTTTCATCATCTCACCCATGGTATCACCGAGTAATACCTGAGCTTCCTGTTTCCAACCAGATGGTTGTGAGCGTCGAGCCATCCTAAAGCCTGACTCCTCCACCAGACGAGCCACTGATTCAAAACGTTCAGGATGGCGCGGAACCAGAATCAAACGTGCATCCGGCACTTGATTACAGATCAACTGGTGTGCTTTTAAGATCAACTCATCCTCACCTTTGTGAGTGCTGGCCGCTATCCATACAGCTTCATCTATCCAGTCAGGATAGTATTCATGATCCGTAAACTGCGGGATATCCATATCAAATTTGATATTGCCCGTTACCACAGACTTATCGCGATTTAAACCAATCCTTTGAAACCGCTCCGCATCATGCTCATTAACCGATAAAACTTTAACAAAGGCATCCATCATTTCATCAGCAAGTGAAAACACTTTCTCATACTTTTGTGCTGAACGCTCTGACAAACGTCCATTCGCCAAAATCACCGGTATTTGCTGTTCTTTTAAATGATGCAACCAGTTTGGCCACAACTCTGTTTCCATAATGACCAATAGTTTTGGTTTGGCACGACGAATGAAACGTTTAATAGTTCCGGGGAGATCACAAGGAGAATAATGATGAGTAACTTTATCACCCAGACCATTAAAAATCTGACGAGCCCCAGTGGGGGTTGTCGTAGTAACGATAATATTTAAATCAGGATATTTGGCCAATAACCGCTTTATGATAGCAATAGCAGCATTTGACTCACCCATCGATACTGCATGAAACCAAATACTCTCTTTGGTTTCTTTACGAACAATTCCAAAGCGTTCTCTTAAAGGTTCACGGTACTGCGGTGGCTTAAAACTTTTATAAACCCAACGCACACACAGCAGCGGCGCAGCTAAAATATACAACAGTGTATAAAGGTAACGTAACAACTAATTGTCTTCCTTATTGACTCGGACTTTATGCTTTATTTTTTTGTGCTCTTTGCTTGCGCACTTCTTTCGGATCAGCAATTAAAGGACGATAAATTTCTATTCTGTCGCCATCATGCAAAGTATCTGACAGTTTAGCAAGCTTACTGAAAACACCGACCTTGTTTTCTGATAAATCAATTTCAGGATACAGCTCTAAAATGCCGGACTGCCTAATGATATTTTCAATAGTCGCAGAAGCTTCAACCTCAAGCGAAAGCAAAGTCTGCTTATCAGGCAACGCATAGCAAACTTCAACCCTTATTTTGCCTTGATTGCTCATTATGTGTACACCTCTCGCGCCCGTTTTGAGAAGGCATCCACAAATGATTCGGCCATTTGGTTAAATACTGCGCCAAAAGCAAGATTAGTAAGTGGGTTGGAAAACTCAAACTTAACTAACAGCTCAATTTTACAGGCAGACTCACCTAGCTCCTCAAATGTCCACTGACCAGTCAGGTGCTTAAAAGGGCCTGTCACCAGCTCCATGGCAATATTGTTATAAGGTTTATTAGTATTTCGAGTAGTGAATTCTTTAGCAAAACCACCCTTCGCTACGGACAAGGTTGCGGTGACAGTATCGTCGGTTCTTTCCAGAACCTTGGCATCATTACAACCAGGCAGAAACTCAGGGTATTTCTCGATATCATCCACCAAATCAAACATTTGTTTTGCCGAAAAGGGTAAAAGCGCTTGTCGCCGAATGGTTTTCATTCAAAAGCTAATAAATCAGGTTTAAAAGTGCGGCAATTGTAACATTGCACAAGCCCCAAATACCAACTATTGAGCAATAGCACTCAGACGCCTATAATTGCGGTCTAACTTTGCAATAATCCCACACAGGATCTACCTTGGTTAAAAAGAAGGGTAAGCCATCCGGCAATACCATAGCGCTTAATAAGCGCGCACGTCATGATTACTTTATAGAAGATACTTTTGAGGCCGGTCTAGTATTACAGGGCTGGGAAGTGAAAAGCATACGTGCAGGCAAAGTCAACCTGGCCGAGAGTTATGTGCTACTCAAAGACGGTGAAGCGTTTCTATTCGGCTGCCATATCACACCCTTGATCTCCGCTTCTACTCATGTAGTAGCAGATCCAACCCGCACACGAAAATTACTGTTACATAACCGTGAACTGGCCCAACTGTTTCGTGGCGTTGAACAGCAGGGTTATACCGTCGTTGCTCTGGCCATGTATTGGAAAAGTCATCGAGTTAAACTTGAAATCGGTCTGGCTAAAGGCAAAAAAATGCACGACAAGCGCGCAACCGAAAAGGAACGCGAGTGGAACAAAGCCAAAGAACGCATCATGAAGCGTCATTAGGAAACCCTATCCACCCCAGCTGATTTAAGGTATAACAACGGGATATATGACAAGTGTGGCTTAGTCCACATTGTCATAAAAGACGGTTTGATAATATTAACCGATATTTTTTATAGCATATTGATTTTAAAGACTTATATTGCTGGCTTTACCGTTCCTTATTAAGGTTAAGTCACCATGGAATAAAAGGTAACTCTCTTGAAACGTTACACTACAATTTTTCTGGCACTGACTTTAAGCGGCTGCTCTTTCATCGAAGATCGAAGTGCAGAACAGGTTGAAATCGTTGATATCAGCGATGGCTCTCGCACCTACACTTCTGGTAAATCAGTACAATCTGACACCATCCAATACACGGTTCGCTCAGGCGACACCCTTGGTTCCATAGCTAAGAAGATGCTCGGCAATGCGCAGAGATACCTTGAAATTGCCGAACTGAATAACATTGAACCGCAGGCTCCTATATATGTCGGCCAGCAACTCAAATTACCAAGCAAGGGCTTGATTCTTGTTAAACCCAGAAGCTCACAGCAGACTGTAGCGAAAACAGAGCAAGCTACTCAAAGTGAAGAACAACCCACCACTGAAATGGACAATCTGCTTTCTGAGCAACGCTATTATGAAGCCATAGAGTACGCTCGAGCGCAGGAAAACCTTGCTGACAATAACGAACTTCAGGAAAAACTGATTATTGCGGCTCAAAATCAGGTAAGACAAATGCGTCGAGAAGGCCTTACTGGAGAAGCTGAAGGGCTGTTACAGGTTTTAATTGACGATGGCCGCCTGTCTGAATCCAGTCAGCAAATATTGTTATCCAATCTGGCTGCACTCAATGTCGAACAGGATCTGGCAGAAGCAAAGCAATTGGCCGATGATGAGAAGTTCGATGAGTCCTACAATATTTTATTGAGCGCCTGGCAGGTTTCAGGTACTGAACTTGAATCTAACGCTCTCTTCACGGGTACTCGTAATAAAGTTAGTGAGCATTACCATCAAAAAGCGCTACGCCTCTATCGCAATCAGAAGCTAGACGAGTCGCTTATGTATTGGGATCGTATTCTAGCCATTAATCCATCCGATGATTTGGCGCTGGTCTACAAAGACAGAGTTAAGTCGCTTAAAGAAAAGTTGGAGTCACTCTAGCAATTGACTTAGCATAACCCTCTGTGTTTAATCACAAAAAAGGCTATCTCTCGATAGCCTTTTTGCTTTGGAAACATATCATAATAATCATTCTTTGCTGGATGACTCTTTTCCTTCACCAGTTTCCGTCTCATCCTGAGAAATGATGAGAGTCTTGTCCATATCTGTAATGGTTTCAAGTAGGCTAGGATCAGGATTAGTGCTTATATACTGCGTTTGTGTCAAGCCAGCCAGCTTCTGAGAAAGGTCATTGACCTCCTGTTGCAATCGCCCCACTTCATCGTGGGTATCCACTTTAAGGATATCCGCCTGACCATGGTTTCTTAGCTCCCGAATAACATGCCGCGTTTCGTTAACTCTTTGGATAAATCGATTTGCCAACCAGTACACCCCTGAAAAAACTGCCAACATAATCAAAAACATCCATATGATCATCGCTAACAGGGATGACTGAGTAGCACTTTTAAGATTGCTGCGGCTGATTGCAATAAAGGCATGCCCAATCTCTTTATCCTGATACTTTATCGGAGAATCAAACAATACCACTTCTTGATCGTAGTCACTCAAATTCGAGTATATTTTGGCATCAAGAGTATTTTGCTGTAGCTTACTGGACTGAGGCAACATAAATGGCTTGTTAATCTGTTCTGGCTGACTGCTACTTTGGACAACCCCCTGGCCGTCTCTTATCGAAAGATGCTGAATCTGTGAGTTGTCAGCAATATCAACGGTAATCGCCTGTAACGCAACATCTTCACCCAGTAGCAGAAGCTCCGCGGTTTCCGAGGAAATAATCTGTACCATGGAATTGCCATAATCAAATACCAGCTGGTTCATCAGCTGATTCTGCTTGTTGTAGACCCAGACCATACCCAGTATCATCACTACCAGTACAACCGCTGATAAACTTATTGCCCAGCGAGCGCGCATCGACACAAAACGAATACCTGCCAAGCCTTCCTTATTCTGTGTCAGCTCTTTGGCCAGCGTTTCGATTTCTTCCAACAACTCATCACTGCTAGTGTAACGGTGATCAGGATTTTTTTGCAGTAGACGGAATATGATGCTCTGCCACATAAACCCCTGCTCAGACACAATATTGACTGGCTGTGGATTCATGTGTAGAACGGCCTGCATCATGGCCGCGTAATTTGGAGCCTGAAAAGGCAACTCGCCTTTGGTAACCTGATAAAGAATCACACCAAGCGAGTAGAGATCCGTCTTAAAATCAACGCCATGTCCAGTGATTTGCTCTGGTGACATATAGGCAGGCGTGCCCATAATTTTGCCTTTGCTTTTGCCGCCCTCATCTTCAAGGAACAAATGCTCGACATGCGCAATACCAAAGTCGGTGATTTTAAAACGTCTTCCGCCATCTAAAACCAGAATATTATCCGGCTTTAAATCGCGGTGAATAACACCATTCTGATGCGCATAATCCAGGGCAAGCGTTAGCTGCTTCGCTAAGTCAGATGCCTGTTCCAGGCTAAATACCCCATTATTCTGCAGATAATCATCCAGGTTCTCGCCTTCCAGCAACTCCATGGCAATAAAAGGTCTTTCTTGCCAGATGCCCACATCATAAATAGTCACAATGCCAGGATGGCCCAGGCGGCCGGCAGCTTTTGCCTCACGCAAAAAAAGCTCGCGATACTCCTCCTTTTCCACCAATTCGTGTTTTAGGAGTTTTATCGCGAGCATGCGACCGATTTCGGGATCTTCAGCCTGATAAACCACAGACATAGCCCCACGGCCGATTTCTTTAATGAGTTTATAGCGCCCTATGCGCAATTCATTTTCTTGAGTCATTGAAAGTTATAGGAATAGCCAGGCAAGAACTCCCAATAGAATCACGGCTGCTACACCTAGTGAACCCACCAGCATCCAGTTCATCTCTTCTTTTTCTTCCTGCGGCTGAGCTTCACTACTATCAACCAAGGTAAACAAAAACTCAGTATGCCCAATTTGAATGCGGTCACCAAAGGACAGAATACGCTCAGAAACCTTTTCACCATTAACAATGGTGCCATTTGAAGACAACAAATTGAGAATTCGCCATTGCCCATCGGAGAAGGTAATCTGGGCATGAGTTGAAGAAGCAGCAGGATCATACAGCGTTACACTGTTACCTTTTCCACGCCCAATGACATTCTTACCGTACTCCAATAAAAACGCCTGACCAGCATGCGGCTTAGTCGTTGCAAGTAAGGCTGGAACCTTAGTTCCATCATCTTCCAACTTTTGAATTTCCTCTTTGATCATCCTTTCCACTTGACTCGAATCGAAGACCAGTGTCCCTTGTGGCCCCGCTTTATCTTCACGAAATTCAGACTTATGCTGTGAAGGATTTTTCTCAGAAGACATACCTACCTCACATTAACCTAGTTTAAGGATTGTTTTGATTTTTGTTATAAACTTCTCTATCGGTGTTTCTTTCTTCTTCGGCTGTGGTTCAGTAACAGGTGATGAAATCAGCAGTAAAGAAATATTATCGCTACCCCCATTCTTACATGCCAATTCTACCAAATACTCAACCTTAGCCTGATTATCACGAGGAAGCTTCAAAGCTGCAATAATTTCTTGCCTCGAAAGCTCCTCATAAAGGCCATCGCTAGCCAATAATAAAGACTCACCATAGCCCCACTCACGATTTAACGAACCAATACTTAAAGGGGTTTCGTTCTCGATACCCAGACATTGCGTGATGACATGACGTTTAGGGTGATTCTTAACCTCGTGTTGCTCCAGTAAACCGGCATTGACCAGCTTTTGAACCAAGGTGTGATCCTCGGTCAACTGAGTTAACTCACCAGTTTCCTGATTCCACAAATAAGCACGGCTATCACCAACCCAGGCAATCTCGTAACTGGAGCCATTGGAATGCACAGCAACCACAGTTGCCCCACGATCTTCCTGCTCATGTTTATTATGGGCCTTGATCACAGAGTGAGCTGAATGAACTGCGCTATGCAGATTAAAGCCTTTTTTGATCGACTTTGATATCTCTTCAACTGCGTACTGACTAGCTTGCTCACCTTGCTTGAGACCACCGACACCATCTGACAACAACCACAACCCCAACTCTGTGGAAGCAAAAACCTTGTCATCATTGTTCTGGCGCGACATCCCCTTATGCGACAGCATGGCAAACTGTATTTTGGACGTTTGTAAACTACTCATTGCCCCTCCTATTATTCCAATGGAGTGTAGCCGTTTGCTCTAAAAATGAATGTTAACCAAGCCACAAAATATCTTGGCCCACCCCCTTGATATTAATGTACTTGGCCCAATAATGCACTATAATGGAAAAGAATCTGGGGACGATTTGGATTCGACGTGGATTACGAACCTCCAGGTGCATGCCGAGATGTCAGCGAATCTCGTAAAATCAAAGCTGAAACTTAATAGTTGCAAACGAAGACAACTACGCTTTAGCCGCTTAAGGCTAACTGTCTACTCTGAGCGTCCTTGGTAGGAGCTAGACAGTCAATACAGGGACTCGCAGGTAACTGTGCTCGGCAGCCAACTGTTAAACTTTCCTCGAGACCGTCTTTGAATGCCTGCCCATCGGCACGTCAAAGATTAAATTAAAGATGGACCTAAGCATGTAGAGCCTCGAGCAGAGGATTCGCGGACGCGGGTTCAATTCCCGCCGTCTCCACCAATATAAAACCTCAACTCACAAGAGTTGGGGTTTTTTATTGGCTATAGATAGTTGGTTTTGGAGCCGCGTAGCGGGTTCAAAAAATTGTCTGGAACAATTTTTGACAGCTTTAGCTGGCCTGAGCGCAGCGAAGGCGAGGCTCAGGGATGAGCCGAGCAATTCCCGCCGTCTTTCGAAATTCTTTTGATGGCTTGTCCTAACGCATGGATGGTGCGAATAATTCCCGCCGTCTTTCGAAATTCTTTTGACAGATTACGGCTACTGCCAGGTCAGCCGTAACCCATCAATCTGCAACTCGAGCTGGAACAATGATTTCTTTAGCTAAGAGAACAATCAAACCTCAACGTCTGACAATTTTTTCAACTGTCTCATCAACTTTATTAATATCACCAACTTCCTGAAACAGGATTCGGCCTTGTTCATCAAGCAGTGTGAATACGTTTGAATGGGCCACTTCATTGTCTTCGCTTTTCTTATAACGAACTCCCAACGCCATGGCCAGGCTTCTGACGTCTTGTTTATCACCGGTCAGCAAGGTCCAACGCTCTGGATTTAACTTTCTTTTCTCTGAAAAATCTTTTAGCACTTGAGGAGTGTCGCTTCCAGGTGTTAATGACACCAACACAAATTCAGTGTTTTCAAGCACATCTTTCGGTAGTTTTTTCTCAATATTCTGCATGGTTGCGACAATGGTTGGACAAGTGTGCATGCAGTGTGTGTATATCAAGCTAACCATTTGACGCTTACCAGCTAATGACTGGATATTAATGGTCTGCTCATCTTGAGTTACCCATTCACTGTTCAAGTGGTAAATGGAATCTTCAGGTAGATTTTTAGCATCGTTATCAGCGACAACTTGCGCGCTTATGACAACCATTAGTGCGGCAAAAATAATCTTTACATATAGGTTCATTTGTCTCTCTCTTACTGATTCAGTTCAGTATCTTGTGCGCACCGAAAACCTAAGTTAGGCAACGCATATTTTGCTTCCAGGCTGCTTCGAAATCCGTAGCGCATAAAAGCTGCATAGTCACCCGGATCTACCGCACCGCTGGCACCACCGGCACAAAACAGTTTGGTATCAATAGTGCTATCACCGCGTGATTCACCAGTGACTAACGCTGAATTAAAATCTTCTGTCCACTCCCAGATCAAGCCATGCATATCATGGACGCCCCAGTAATTGGGTTCATTCTGTCCAACCGCTGCCAGCTGTCTCTGGCTTGGTCTGCTGTACCACATCAATATCTTTTGCTTGTAATCTTTTTCAACGCTACCATCAGCCTGGGTTTCACTGGCAAGTGCGGCCAGTTCCCACTCACCCACTCTTGGCAAACGTTTGCCTTGCGCCTGACAATAGGCATCAGCGGCAAACCAGGAAACATTCGTTACCGGACTATTAGCAAGCTCTTCAGGGTACTTTTCGTCTGACTGCCAATGCTGCAAATATTGCTTCTCCACAAACACCCTGGGTGCCTGTTGTTTAGCCCAGGCAGGATTACTTTTGACGAACTGTTGATACTGGCGATTAGTGACTGGGTACTTGTCCAGGTAAAAGTCTTCCACCGACTGGATAGGACTGTCCTTGCTCATATACAAAGGACGATACTCGCCCCCTTTGACCAGTACCATACCCTTTGGCGATGGTGCAGCTGTGGAGCTTGCCTGTAGCGCAGAGCTACCACTGACTCCGACCAGAGTCAGTGATAGTACTACAAGTTTAAGACGACTGATTTTCATAGTCTTCTCTTTAAGGTTAGTGAGGTTTGTTAGCTCGAACTTCTTTCACTTGTTCAACAGTGATCTCACCGCCCTTGTTGTCCCAACTGTTCAAGAGGTAAGTCACAACATTGGCAATTTGATCATCGGTCAAATCCATTGCAGGCATGACACTGTTGAAAGACTCACCATTGACTTTGATTGGACCTTCGAGACCGTGCACAATGGCTTCGACCGCGCGAATTGGATCGGCATTCAAGTAGTCAGACTTGGCAACTGGTGGGAAAGCACCTGGGATACCCTGGCCATTAGGCTGGTGACAGGCCATGCAGTTAGCGTCATAAACACGTTTACCAAACTTGATTTTTTCATCTTTATTGGCTGCTTTGGCTACTTCCACTTTTTTGTCCACACTTTGCACAGCTGAACCTTCTGGAAGATAAATTCGGTCATCCAGCTTACCTGAATAAATGGTTTTATCTTCTTTACCCTGCACATTGAGCATACCTAGGGCACCTTTGTTAAAGGCACGGAAGATAGAGTGGTCAACTAAAATCAGGTTGCCGGGCACGTCCACTGTGAATTCAACAATGGCAGAGCCGCCAGCAGGGACTAAAGTAGTCTGAATATTTTCATTAATCAGGTTACCGCCTTCGACATACACCTTATCAAAGATTTCTCCTATCACGTGGAAAGAAGAAACAAGGTTTGGACCGCCGTTACCGACATACAAGCGAACGGTTTCGCCAACGTTAGCCTTGAGCGATTTATCGCCAGTTAAGCTACCCACTGCACCGTTAAACACAACATAGTCTGCGTGTTCATTGATGGCCTTTTCCATGTCGAAAGGCTGTAAGCCTGGCTCGCCATATTTACCTTTAGTATAGAAGTCACCCTGCATCACATAGTATTCACGATCCACTTTTGGCAAACCTTCTTTTGGTTCAACCAGAATCAAACCATACATACCATTGGCAATGTGCATACCGACTGGCGCTGTTGCGCAGTGATAAACATAGAGGCCGGGATTTAGCGCCTTAAAGGCAAAAGTTGTTGTGTGGCCTGGAGCAGTGAATGATGAAGTTGCACCACCGCCTGGGCCAGTGACTGCGTGTAAATCAATGTTATGTGGCATCTTTGAAGATGGATGGTTCGAAAGGTGGAACTCGATTTCGTCGCCTTCTTTGACTCGAATAAAACTACCCGGAACCGTACCCCCAAAAGACCAGTAGACGTATTCAACGCCATCCGCCATGGTGCCAACCTTTTCAACAGTCTCAAGCTCAACGACCACTTTGGCGTTGTGCTCACGCTCAATTGCTGGTGGCACTTCGGGTGGAGAAGTAAGAATCGCCTGCTCTTTTGGCAAGTCTTTAGCCATAACGCCATTAACTAAACCAATCGCGGCCACTGCCAATATTGTTTTCTTAAATAGTTTGTGTTTTAACATGAGATGATCTCCTGAGATCGCTTTAACCTATATTAAAAATACTCATTTTTAAGGTTAGTATGAAGCAATATAAAATCGGTAGTTTGATCTGGATCAGTATATTCACCCGAAGGTAAGACAGCAGATTAATTATTATCTCCAGCTATATATACCTTACTGGACATATGTCCCCAAACATATCGTAAGATATTGATTGTTTTAACGAATATAGATGGCTGTTACTGTGAATGACTTCACTTGACGAGACAAAACCCTAAAATATTTAAGGTTTTATCTCGTGAATGCCAGGCATGGAGGGTAACTATAATTAGATTAGTTAAACTTATCAGTTATTAGTAAATAAAAAAAGATATATATTTGATATGACTTAGTCTTATGCGTTTTTATGAGTTGTTGCAGACTGCTACTTTCTGGTTAGCCTGCCCCATTTATTAGCTAGCTCAGGTGCTGGGATCGGCTTACTATAGAGGTAGCCTTGGGCTACATCGCAGCCGAGCGCTTTAAGAAACTCTGCCTGGGACTCTTCTTCAACACCCTCAGCAACAGTTTCCAAGCCCAATGATTTTGCCAGCTGCACAATTGCTTTGCAGATGACTTCGTCACTGGTATCCCGCCCAATATCCTTGATGAAGGAACGATCAATTTTAAGACGGTCGAGTGGTAAGCGTTTAAGGTAGGACATACTGGAATAGCCGGTTCCGAAATCGTCCACTGCCAGCTTCACCCCCATCCGTTTAAACTCCGCCATGGCTGTAGCCGCCTGCTCCGGATCCTGCATAATGGTCGACTCTGTCAGTTCGAGGAAGAGTCGATTTGCGGTCAACCCGGTATCCTGCAAGACTTCTTTAACCTGCTTGGGCAAAAGACCTGTCTCTATCTGCTGCACCGAAATATTGACTGAGATACAATCGACACCAATACCGGCTTTATCCCACTCGATCATTTGACGGCAGGCTTCGCGCAGAACCCATAAGCCAATATCACCAATCAGGCCGGTTTCCTCTGCCAGCGGAATAAACTTATAAGGCGGAATCAATCCCTGAGTTGGATGCTGCCACCTGACCAGAGCTTCAACCCCGACCATACCCACATCTGAAAAACAAACCAGTGGTTGATAATGTAGCACCAGCTCATTACGCTCGACAGCAACTCTCAAGGCACTTTCCAACATGAGGTTTTCATGCATACCTTCCGCCAGTCGATCATTGAAAAACTCAAATCGATTGCGACCTGCTTTTTTCGCTGAATAGCGTGCGATTTCTGCATTTTTGAGTAAGGTATCAGGATCACGACCATCTTCGGGATAAATGGCAATACCGATGCTGGCTGTAATCATCAGCTCATGATCATCGACTCTTAAGGGTGCAGCGAAACGTTTTAGAACTTTGCGAGCAATTTTGGAAACCCTGTTAACATCAATCTGTTCATTAATGACCAGTACAAAGTCATCACCACCAATACGAGCCAGAGTGTCATCTACTTTTAAAATATGTTTTAGCCGTTCCGCAACACGTAAAATAACCGCATCACCCACCTGATAACTAAGCGTTTCATTGATCTTTTTAAAGTGGTCGATATCAATGCTTAAAATTGCAAAGTTTTCATTAAACTGTTTGCTGCGTTCGATAGCTTCTTCAACGCGCTCCTGCAACTTCTGGCGATTGGGTAAATGCGTGAAAGGATCATATTGTGACAGAAAGACCAGCCGATCTTCTTTCTCATATATATCGGTCAGATCACTCCATGAGCCGACAATTTCTACATGACCATCACCGCTATTTGCCAGTAGCTGCAGTTCATCACGGATATAGCGAATCTTGCCTTCTTTATCCAGAATTCGATACTCATAAACCACATGACCTTTTTCAAAGATGCCACCAAACTGCTCTATGGTTTTAGAGCGATCTTCCTCGTACAAAACACTTTTCCACCAATTAATATCGTACAACTCCTCTGGCTCATAACCAAAAAGCCGCTTCAAATTGGCACTAACCCAGACTGGCCTAAAGCCGCCCTCTTCCAGCAGCAGTTGATATAAAACTACCGGGCTGGCTTTTAATAGGTGATTAAAGCGTACATTGGTGCGACTTAAAGCTTTAGTACGCTTCTGAACCTGCCAGCGCAACAAGCCGGTCACGCCAAACATAACCAGTATCATGGCGCCGCCGATAACCAGTATCCACAGCAATAATTTAGGAATGATCGGTTCCTGTATCGGAACCATGGTACTTTTCAGCGCCTCAAAATAGACAGAATCAGGATCGGTACGCCACACTTCTATATGCTTATCAATCGCTCTTAACAAATCGGGGTTTTCGCCTATTGCTGTCACATAATAAAGACTCGCGGGATTAAGCATGATCGGCGTTTCACGTAGCCCAAACTTTGTTCCATGTATATCTGCAAAGTGCACATTGGTAATCACAGCATCAGCTTTACCATTATTAACTGCCTGGAAACCTTCACTGTAGGTATCAACAGGAATAGGCTTAAAACCAACGCCGTAGCCCATCATCATCTTTTGTAAAGCCACTTCCTGTACTGAATCACGTAGAACTGCAATTCGGACACCCTGTAAATCGGGCAGCCCCATGATGTTGATATCCTTGCGCGCCCAGACTTCTGACCAGCTGTGAGTTACGGCAATGGAATGAAAATCAAACTTACGATCCCGCTCATCGGTAATGGCCACATCCGGCATCAGGTCAATAGCCCTGTTCGATAACAGGTTTAAACAATTACTCCATTCGCAATCAACATAGGTTAACTGCCAAGACTCTTCTGCAGCAATGGCCTCAATCAGTTTAATAAAAAGACCGGCGGGCTCTCCCTGCGCATTGCGGTAGATTTTAGGAGAATTTTGATAGAGACCTACTCGAATTTCGCGAGCATTATCAGAACCCTCACCCTGAAAGTTCCAGATCAGAGCGAGCGTTAACAGGGTGACTAAAATAGCGCTAATAGTGACTTTATAAACCATGCTAGTCACCTACATCCTTAGAGTCTTCAACCTCGACTCGATTTCTTCCCTTATCCTTAGCCTGGTACAGCAACTCATCGGCACGGTGTAACCACTTTTTTACTGTGTCGACTTTAGGCTGATACTGAGCCAGCCCAATACTGATGGTAAGTTTTATATTCTTTTTACCAATCGCAATTGGATTTTCCTCAATATACTGACGCAATCTTTCTGCCACCTTAGCCGCCGAAGAAAGGCTGGTCTCGGGCAGTAGTAGAGCAAATTCCTCACCACCAATTCTGGCCAACAAGTCGGAAGGACGCATAATTTCGCTGGTTAATTTCACAAAGTTTTTTAAAACCTTGTCGCCAGCCTGATGCCCATACTCATCATTCACTTCTTTAAAATGATCAAAATCGACCACCATCATGCATAGTTCAGTGCCGTTTCGATAGGCGCGAGACATTTCTTCTTCGGAGCGACTCATAAATTCACGACGATTAGCAACCCCTGTCAGAGAGTCGGTAGCAGCCAGCTCCTCAAGCTTCTGGTTGACTTCTTTTAGCTCAATTAAAGCCTGTTCCGACTTTTTCTTTTCAGCCAGAATTTGATCTAACAATTCGGTCTGCGAGTAGATATTTTTGAATGAACCAGTGGTTAAAAATGCCTGCACCACGCCATAACTAAGCAATAGAAAACCGGCAGCGAAAATAATATGGGCAAACCACCATTGATGATCCCAGACGACTCCAATGGTGAAAGACAGACAGGAAAGCGCGAACCAAATCATTGCCAGCCCATATAACAGCGCCATATAACCGCGTGTTTTTTGGATCAGCATCCATATCACGCTACTAAGGAACATACTGATAGACACATATTCTGCTAATAAGCGCCACCAGTTGAGATCAACCGTGGTCAGATGCGCGGCCCCAAACACTAAGATATTGATAACCAAAAAGAGTATAACTGGAACAGTCAGCCTTTTTTGACCAGCCTTCTCAAGCTCGATAACTTCGCCATACTTCAACATGGCAACCAAAAAACAAAATGACATCACTAATCTTGAGGCTGGGCCATAGAGT
Organism: Kangiella sp.; assembly: GCF_014762745.1. Classification (GTDB taxonomy): domain Bacteria; phylum Pseudomonadota; class Gammaproteobacteria; order Enterobacterales; family Kangiellaceae; genus Kangiella. The sequence goes on along the minus strand of NZ_JABURJ010000052.1, from coordinate 54,352 downwards.
GAAAATATCCATACATTGCTCATTGAATAATGAGTCAGGAATCCATGCGGTGCATAAACAATGGTAAAACCCAGAAAACCATAAACCAGCCAGCGTAGAAGCTCTTCCCCTGTCGCTCGATAACAACGCCAGGTGATGTAGCTTAGAAAACCGCTAAAAAGGACAGCAAAGGAGATAACAATGACATGAAAGGTATGGGCAATAAACTTTTTATCAGGAGATATTTCAGATTCTATGTAAAGAATGAACCATAAGGGTAGAAGGGCTAAGAAAATCACTAACAGCCTGTTATACCAGACCGCCATTAATTTTACTGTCGTATTTTTTATCTGCTCACGTTCCAATCGCGTTCCCTTCTACTTTTGGGCTATTTGCAACCATTACATTGAACGTATGTCCTTGCTTTTTTGCCCAGGCGTTTCTGCAAACTGAGACACTGTTAAATACTAGCACTGGGGATAGGTTGCGCAAAGTCATTGTTTTTTATAGCTGTGACGTGTTAAGCATCTCCCAAAATACAACCACTTACAATAACTTTTGTGACTTTTTTAATGGAATCGCTACAATAGGCCACATTCAAAGGCTCATATTCACAGAGCAGATAAAAATACTTTCATAGGAAAATTATGCTTGTTGCCATTCTCGCTGTTATCGCAGGTTTAGCTTTATTGGTCTGGAGCGCAGATAAATTTGTTGATGGAGCAGCTTCAACTGCTCGTCATTTTGGTATGCCTTCGTTGCTTATTGGTATGGTTATTGTCGGCTTTGGCACCTCGGCCCCGGAGATGGTGGTATCGGCACTGGCCGCAGGTCAGGGCAATCCTGGCATAGCCCTTGGTAACGCCTTTGGTTCGAACATTACCAATATTGCACTCATTCTTGGCCTAACCGCCGTGATCAGCCCGATTGCCGTTCACTCTAAAATTCTGCGCAAAGAAATGCCTATCCTTATGCTAGTTACCTTGCTGGTAATTGGCCTATTATGGAATCTCGATATTTCACGAGTAGACGCCATCATCCTGCTAATTGGTTTTGCCGGTTTTATGGGCTGGTCCATCTGGCAAGGCATGCAGAAGAAATCCGACACCTTGGCCAAAGAAGTCGAGCAGGAAGTCAGCCAGCACACAATGCCGCTCAAGACTGCAATATTCTGGCTGGTGCTGGGACTGATTGTGCTAGTGGCCAGTTCGAGAATGCTGGTCTGGGGCGCTGTTGAAATTGCTCAGGCCTTTGGCGTTAGCGATATCATTATCGGCCTGACCATTATTGCAGTCGGTACTTCGCTGCCTGAACTGGCCTCCTCTATTATCGCCATTCGTAAGAATGAGCATGATCTTGCGCTCGGCAATGTTATCGGCTCAAACCTATTTAATACGCTGGCAGTAGTCGGTATCGCTGGTGCCATTCATCCTCTGGCAGTTGAGTCTGAGGTGCTATGGCGTGACGCCATGTTCATGGGCATTCTAACCCTGTCGTTGTTTGTCATTGGTTATGGCTTCAGGGGTGAAGGCCGGATTAATCGATTCGAAGGCGCAATATTGCTAGCTGCCTATGTCGGTTACACCGCCTACCTGATTCGCTCAGTGTTTTTATAAAGTTTACAACTCTTATGTAAAAGAAAAGGGCTCAAACAAGAGCCCTTTTGACATTCAATCAACCATTATTATTGATTTACTCTAGCTAACCTCAGCGATTTTCAACAATCGAGCTAACTGGGGCTTATATTCCTGCGGCAACATATCACCGAGCGTGTACTTATCCAGGGTTGCGAGGAAGTTCTTCAAGGCTTCGCCAAGCACCGATTTAAGACCACAGACGGGAGTGATCACGCACTTATTATCGGGCGAGAAACATTCCACCAGGCTCATGTCCGGTTCCATCTCTCTGACCAGCACTCCAATACGGATTTCGTCAGGATCCATCCGCAAGCGCATGCCACCGTTCTTGCCACGTACGGTTTCGATATAGCCTTTTTTGTTCAATGCGTGTACCACTTTCATCAGGTGGTTACTGGAAATCTGGTAACTGTCGGAAATTTCCTGAATGGTGCACAGCCGATCCTTTTCCAGTGCCAGGAATAATAAAACGCGTAATGAATAGTCGGTATAACGGGTAATATGCATCTATCGTCTCCGTAAAATGCCTAAAGCTCTAATCATTAAATCAGGCTCTAAGCATTAGGTCGGCTGATTATATAGGTCAATAGTGCCGAGAAAAACACTGCGAGGAAGATTAATACCCCGGTTTTCATATTCAGCAGCCATAAGACCAGCCAACTGCTTGTCAGCATAAAGCCGGCCAGGTATTTGGCAAAAAGTGGAATCGCACCTCGCTCGCGCCAACCTTTAAGCAAGGGTCCAAACTGACGGTGCTCAAGTAGCCATAGCTCCAATCGCGGTGAGCTTTTGCCTGCCGCCCAGACCGCCACAATCAAAAATGGGGTAGTCGGCAACAAGGGTAGCACCACACCAATCATGCCAAGCCCGGTCGCTACAATTGCCAAAGTGCGATAGGCCAGTTGACGATTGAGTAAGCGTGTCACTGTTGGTTTTGCATTTGAAAGTACGACTCTCATGCCTTTACCCTTGTCATTCGATTTTGCCATAGGCTTATTCTAGATCAATTAATATACATTTGTCATACATCTTTTGATAAAGATCAAGTCTATTGATCTAGATCATGGTTTTATTGCCATTTTGTCGTAATATGGCCGACAAGAAAGACGTCTAAGCCATCAAAAGATGCATTTATAATATATTTTTAGGTTGACGTCTTATTTTTTAAATCTTAATATGTACTTGAAATACATCTTTAAGAATAATCACGATCAGGGCAAATCAGTGAACAAAGTTAGCGCACAGAATCTATTCTTTCCCGCGGCCTGCATTCATGCAGCGATAACCGCGGTTTTAACTGTGCTTGCCTATCAGTTCAGCTCCGAATGGTTAATGGCATTTGTTGGATTAGGTCATGCTCACGAAATGCTATTTGGCTTTGCCCTGGCGTTAATCGCAGGCTACACCCTCGGCCAGATTGAAGCGCGCTGGTTGTGGATACTATTCGGTTTATGGTTGTTTGCACGTATCGGTTACTGGGTTGACCCGGCAGGTGCTATCGGCCAGTGGTCGAGCCCGCTATTCGCATTGGCGCTGGCCTGGAAAATCGTTCCTCGCTTTTTTGCGGCAAAAAAATGGCGTAACCGGATGATTAGCCCACTGTTAATGGCTATCTGTAGCGTTCCTTTGGGCTGGTTAATTTTGCGCGAAATGGGCTGGCCAGTTGCACCAGGCCAGTTATCACAAGCCATGATTCTTTTATTGGTCATGTTAATGGCATTCATCGGAGGGCGGATAATTGCTCCAGCAGTTGCCGGTGAAATGCAAAAACGTGGCATCACTCAACAAGCTCGTGTTCAACCACAGCTTGAAGCTTTAATACTTCTGCTTTTACCTGCGGGTGCCATATCTGCCCTGATCCCAGGCGCTTCGCAGGTAGCAGGAGTATTATCTATTACCGTTGCAATCGTGATTGCAGTTCGTCTTATTCGCTGGAAAATCTGGCGTTGCGGCGACCGCGCCGATCTTATCGGTCTTGGCATTGGCTACGGCTGGCTGGCGATTGGAACCTTTGCCCTCGGCTTTGCCATCTTCTTTGAGCTGGCAACTTATGTATTACTGCATTTCATTACTGTTGGTGCTCTTGGCACTTTATCTGCCTCAGTCATGATGAAGAATAACCTGCACCAGTTTAAACACCTTCCTCAGCCCAAAGTCATGATCGTCAATATTTTAGGCCTGCTGTGTTTAGCAACCCTATTTAGAGTTTTGGCCGGAGCCATAGTTGACTCCTCTCCTGGTCTAACAGGACCTCACTTGTTGTGGCTCTCGGCCCTTTCTTGGTCAGCGGCATATTTTGCCCTGGCAATCTTCCTATTTTCTACACAGAGAAAGTCTACACAAAAACAAGCGTCACTGAAAAAAGCATCCGCAGTCAAAGCTGCGCCCAAAATAGTTAATGCGACTTCAGTGGTTACACAAAGCAAACGAGGTCAATGCCATGACAGCATTTGATATGAATTTACTGGATAAATCGCTCGGCGAAATTGCCCGCGATATCCCCGGCGCCAGCGCGGTCTTCTTTAAACATGGGCTGGATTTCTGTTGCGGTGGTCATCAGCCACTGGCAACCAGTATTCAGGAGAAAAACCTGGATCTGGATGAGGTGCTGGGTCAGCTCAATCAATTAAGTTCGCCACAAGCCGAAGAGCACAGCCTGAAATATGTGCCGAATGAAGAACTGATTAATCACATTCTTGAGCGCTACCATGAAGTGCATCGCGAGCAGCTGCCTGAACTGATTCGTCTGGCGCAGCGCGTAGAAACCGTTCATGGCCGCCATCCTGAGTGCCCGACCGGCCTTGCCAGCTTCTTAAGCGATGTTGAGCAGGAAATGGAAGCGCACATGCAGAAAGAAGAACAGATTTTATTCCCAATGATTCAGCGCGGTATGGGTGGCCTGGCGAAAAGCCCGGTCGCTGTGATGCGCATGGAACATGATGATCATGGCGAGTCGTTAGCTCGTCTGGAACAACTTGCACACCACTTCCAGCTACCAGCGGAAGCATGCAATACCTGGCAGGCGCTTTACACTGGTCTTGCCGCCTTCAAGGAAGATCTGATGAACCATATTCACCTCGAAAACAATATTTTATTTGAACGAATTGATAACTACCTTGGAGGACACTAACTATGGGTAAATATCGCAAACTCTGGTTTACCCTGATAGGTATCTTAGCGGTTACCTTCACTATCCTCGGCTATTTTGGTCGTGAAGTGTATCGCGAAGCGCCCCCTATCCCAGAGAAAGTTGTAACGACTGATGGGCGCGTCTTGATGACCCATGACTCGATTCTTGACGGTCAAACTGCCTGGCAGTCTATTGGCGGTATGCAATTAGGCTCGATTTGGGGTCACGGTGCGTATCAGGCACCTGACTGGACTGCTGACTGGCTACACCGTGAATTGGAAGCCTGGTTAGAATTGGCTGCGCAAGAAGAGTTTGGCGTGCCTTACGCTGAGCTTAATGGCGAACAGCAACAAACCTTGCAGTATCGCTTAAAGCAGGACTATCGCACCAACACTTATGACAAGGCGACAGATACAGTAACAGTATCAGAGCGTCGTGCTAAAGCGATGGCGGAAGTTAATGCCTACTATCACCAGTTGTTCAGTGACGATCCAAAATATCGTCAGCGTCGTGATAACTATGCGATGAAAGAAAACACTCTTCCTAAAGAAGAGCGTCGCGAAGTCATGAACCAGTTCTTCTTCTGGACTGCCTGGGCTGCTGCAACCAATCGTCCCGGTGGCGAAGCAACCTACACCAACAACTGGCCACATGAGCCATTGATCGACAACGTACCGACTTCTGAAAATATTGTCTGGTCTATCATCAGTGTGATTCTATTGGTTGCCGGTATTGGCGGTCTGGTCTGGGGTTGGGCCTTCATGCGTAAACACGATGAAGAAGAGCCTGCTGCTCCGGCTAAAGATCCGATTACTACATTCAAGCTGACTCCTTCGCAAAAAGCATTGGGTAAATACTTATTTGTGGTGGTTGCGCTATTTACCTTGCAGGTCATGATGGGTGGTCTTACTGCGCACTACACGGTTGAGGGACAAGGTTTCTACGGTCTGGAAATTTCTAAGTGGATTCCATACTCATTGGCGCGTACCTGGCACATTCAGGCAGCCATGTTCTGGATTGCTACTGGCTTCCTCGCTGCTGGTCTATTCCTAGTACCAATCATCAACGGCGGCAAAGATCCGAAACACCAGAAACTGGGCGTCAATGTTCTGTTCTGGGCATTGGTAGCGGTTGTTGGCGGCACCTTCATCGGTAACTACCTGGCGATTGCACAAATCATGCCTGAAAACCTTAACTTCTGGTTAGGTCACCAAGGTTATGAGTACGTCGATATGGGTCGTCTGTGGCAATGGGGTAAGTTCCTCGGTATTGTCTTCTGGCTATTCCTGATGTTGCGCGGTATTGCCCCGGCACTGAAAAAAGCCGGTGATAAAAACCTGTTAGTACTGTTAACCGCTTCAGTAGTTGCCATCGGTTTGTTCTACGGCGCAGGCTTCTTCTACGGCGAAAGAACTCACATCTCTGTGATGGAATATTGGCGCTGGTGGATCGTTCACCTGTGGGTAGAAGGTTTCTTCGAAGTATTCGCTACCGTATCACTAGCCTTTATTTTCCACAGCATGGGCTTGGTTAATCGCTCAACAGCAACAGCAGCCAGCTTAGCATCAGCTTCATTGTTCCTGCTTGGCGGTGTTCCGGGTACTTTCCACCACTTATACTTCTCAGGAACTACAACTCCTGTGATGGCAGTGGGCGCAACCTTCTCTGCACTGGAAGTGGTGCCATTGATTGTGCTGGGCTATGAAGCATGGGAAAACTATCGCCTGAAAAGCCGCGCCACCTGGATGGATAATATCCGCTGGCCATTAATGTGCTTCGTCGCTGTTGCCTTCTGGAACATGTTCGGTGCAGGTGTACTCGGCTTCATGATCAATCCACCAGTATCGCTATACTATGTGCAAGGTTTGAACATGACTCCTACTCACGCCCATGCAGCACTGTTCGGGGTGTACGGATTCCTTGCGATAGGCTTTGTGTTACTTATCCTACGCTACATCCGTCCACACATGGTGTTTGATGAAAGACTGATGAAAACAGGTTTCTGGTGGTTAAACATTGGTTTGATGATGATGTTGTTAACCAGCTTGCTACCTGTTGGCCTGATTCAATTTTACGCCAGCGTCAGCGAAGGCTTCTGGTATGCACGTAGCGAAGCTGTCATGCAAAGTGACATCCTTTACACCCTACGCTGGATCAGAACCATTGGTGACGTCGTCTTCATCGTCGGTGCACTAGCAGTAACCTGGCAGGTGATTAAAGGCTTACGCGAGCCAGCAGAAGGCGCTCATCAGCCTGTTGGTAAACCAGTTGAAGAAGGTGCGTAAGAATTACAAGCTATAGGAAACATTTGAGGTGCCAATTGGCACCTCTTTTTTTGCCTCTAATTTGTAGGCTGGAAAAGACTCGGAACGCGTCGCCTTCCAACAAAATACCGTTTATGTAGTGGCAAACTAAATTTGGCCACCTAATTTAAGAATATGGTTATAGCAAAGATGCGCGACATGGTGTGTCGGTTGGACTAGTAAAATTATTGAAGCAATTAAGAAGATTATCAGACAGTAGAAACAGAAAAGCAGGCCGGAGCCTGCTTTTTAATTTGTTGGAAATTCCTTGTTAACGGAAAAACCACAATTTCCTATCTGTCCGATTAACTTAAGCCAGAAATTGAAACTTGTCAAGTTTTGCGGTATTACTTAAACATTAACTAATAAAAAGGATCTAAGAATGAAATATAGACTTGGAATAGACATGGGATCAACCTCGCTTGGCTGGTGTGCAGTAAAGCTAGATGATAACAATCAACCCTGCGATATCATTGATATGGGTGTTAGGATTTTTCCTGACGGCCGTGACGCCAAAAGCAAGCAACCCCTTTCAGTAACAAGACGGGAAAAACGGTCAGCGCGTCGAAGAAGGGATCGGTATATAGAAAGACGCAACAAACTTCTAAATGCGCTTATCAAATATGGCTTTATGCCAAAAGATAAGGCAGAGCGAAAAAAAGTTGAAGAAATTGACCCTTGGAAAGCTCGCGCAGAATCAGCGACAAAACAGGTTCCTCTTTTTGAGTTAGGCCGCGCACTATTTCATATCAACCAGCGTCGTGGGTTTAAGAGCAATAGAATACTCGATGATACCTCTGATTCTGAATTAACAGGGATGAAAGGAGGAATACAGGAACTTCAAGAACAGCTAAATTGCAAAACAGTAGGTCAGTTTTTATATGAGAAGCATAAGAATAAAAATACGGTAAGACTTAGACCTAACTCAGTGAAGGGTAAGAATGAATGGGACTTTTATATTTCACGAGAAATGATGGAACAGGAGGTTAAAACCATTCTTTCGCACCAAACGAAGTACTATCCAGAAAACCTTACACCTGATATTCAACAAGAGCTAATGGATATCATCATAGAGCAACGACCATTACAAATTCCTGAACCAGGCTGGTGTACCTTGATTGAAGGGGAAAAAAGAGGTCGCTTGGGTTATCCAGAAATACAAAGGTTCAGAATTTTTCAGGAAGTCGCAAACTTGCAATTGAAAAAGTATACTCCCGACGATCCTGACCTTACAAAGCAGCAGAAGGATATTATTCTAAAAGAGCTGACAACCAATTTTACAGAAGTAAACAAAAATGGATTGCTGACCTGGGCAAAAATAAAAAAACTCACCAATCTTAACCGAGCATCTTCATTTAACCTCGAAGAGCTTGGCCGAAAAGGATTAAACTGCGATCTGACAAGCTTTAGACTTTCTGATGACGAAGCCTTTGGAACCGAATGGTTAGATCTTGATCTCGATACACAAAACCAGATTGTTGATAAAATTGTTACTGTTACCAACAAAGAAGATTTAAAAAGCTGGTTATCGGATAACTTCGATTTAAGCGAATCTCAGCTCAGCTCTATTGCATCTGCTAAACTCCCGCCGGGGTACGCAAGCATCAGTCTCAAGGCAGCCATCAAAATAAATCCTCATATGGAAAATGGTTTAACTTACGATAAAGCCTGTAAAGAAGAAGGCATAGACCACAGTCAATTCCATACAGGTGAAGTTTATAATGAAGGGAACCTTCCATACTATGGACAACTCCTGCAGCGCTATGTATTAGGTGGAGATCGTTCATTAGGTGAGGAAGCTACTCCCGAGCAATATTATGGAAAGATCAACAACCCTACTGTTCACATAGCCCTGAATCAGTTAAAAACTGTTGTTAATGCGTTGATAAAGCGATTAAAGTCTGCTCCCGAAGAAATACACCTGGAGCTTGCAAGAGAACTTCCACTCGGTGCTGACCAATACTCAAAGCTCGAGCGAGACTTAAGAAAAGGGCGAGATGATAATGAACGTATCAACGAAGAGCTAGAAAAACTTGGGATCGCCAAGAACTATCAAAACCGAATGAAATATAAACTTTGGGAAGACCTCGCTGAATCGCCTAATGAGCGTTGTTGTCCATTTACAGGAGACATCATTTCAGCACACGATATTTTCAATTCAGCGTACGAAGTAGAGCACTTATTGCCCTTCTCGTTAAGTTATGACGACTCAAGGGCAAACAAGGTGCTGTCTCATAGAGATGCCAACAGACTCAAAGGTAACCAATCGCCTTTTGAAGCCTTCGGACATAGCCCAGAAGGTTATGATTGGGAGGCTATTATTGCCCGGGTAGAAAATTTTGCGAATAAAAATAAACGTTGGCGGTTTGAACCTAACGCTTGGGAAAAATGGAAAGGCGATAATGGCGATTTATTAGCAAGAATGCTTAATGACACCCGCTATATGACCCGAGTGGCCAGAGAATACATGACTTATGCCTGTCACAAGGACAAGGTGGTTGCTGTAACTGGTCAGCTAACATCAATGCTTAGGCATCATTGGGGCTTAAACAGCCTGATCAGCGATGATGACTCAAAAGATCGTTCTGATCATAGGCATCATGCCATTGATGCCTTAGTAGTTGCCTGTACCAGCCGCAACACGCTCAACAAAGTATCCAAAGCATCAAAGCGTGCTCATGACACTGACAAACTCTTAGAAAAACTCGAATACCCATTTGAAGGTTTCGAGCGCTCAAAAATTCAGGAGCTGGTTGATGATATCGTCATCTCCTATAAACCAGATCACGGTAAGCCAAACGGCTCTACCACGATAGGCTCTTTGCATGAAGAAACCTATTATGGGCGCATCTGTGATGGCACCAAAAAGAACACTGGCATTTATGCTACACGCAAGCCTTTCCTAAATATTGAAGACAAAGAGAAAAAAATATTGGAAATAGCTAACACCAGCATTAGGGAAGATTTATTGGAGCAGTTAGCGACCAAGCCCACTAAAAAGCAATGGCAGGACTTTTTAGCTCAATATGCAAAGCAACATAATATTCGCCGGGTTCGAGTACATATTGAAAAGTCCGATGATGTAATGATTCCCATCAAAGACAAAACTGGGAAACCCTACCGATACGTTCAAGGCGGTAGCAATTATTGTGCCGATATCTGGTGTACCGACAAAGGTAAAAAGGCAGGCAAGTGGCAATCAGAGATTATATCCATGTTTGATGCACACCAGTCTGACTTTACCCCTCAGTGGCGCAAAGATAATCCGACTGCCTGGCGCATTATGCGATTACAGATCAATGATATGGTTGCTTTTGACAACAAAGATAATACTGAAATAAGGCGAGTTAAAAAAATTACAAATGGCCTAGTTTATCTAAGAAGTCACTTAATCGCTAAAGAAGAAAAAGACAAATCTAGCTGGGCCGCATCAGCAAAGCAGCTACAAGAGAAAAATGCACGTAAAGTATTCGTAGACCCGCTAGGCAAGGTAAAAGACCCCGGTCATGCTCGGAAAGCTCATAAGATTAAAAAGGAGTAGTTATGTCCACAAGGATGTTAGAAATCAGTCAAGATAATCGCTACCTCTCTATCCACAGAGGCTTTATCGAAATCAAGGAGTCAGGGGATCTAATCGGGAAGGTCCCCATAGACGATATCAACAGTATTATTGGCTCCGCACACGGCCTGATATACAGTCAAAGCCTTTTAATGGAACTCTCCAAGAGAAACATTCCTCTGGTAGTATGCAATCAAGCCTTCATCCCTGTTTCTGTACTTTGGCCCCTAGATGGCCATTACAACCAATCCGCAAAAATTGATAATCAGCTGGATGTCAGCCTCCCCCTCAAGAAACAACTGTGGAAATCGCTGGTAAGCCAGAAAATTTATCGTCAGGGACAAACGCTAGAAGCATTAAGTTTACCCGCAGGCGCTTTTTACCAGCTCAGCAAAAAAGTCAGCTCAGGCGACAAAGAGAATCTAGAAGGACAGGCAGCAAAGCGTTATTGGCCTATACTCCTCGGTGAAAATTTCAAGCGCTATCGCAATGGTCCAGCACCTAACAATTTACTCAATTATGGCTATATTGTTTTACGGTCAGCTACAGCAAGAGCGGTTGTTGCTGGCGGCCTCCATCCAGCCATCGGACTATTTCACCGCAATAAGAATAATCCTTTTCGACTGGTCGATGACCTGATGGAGCCCTTCCGCCCCTTTATTGATCTACTGGTTTGGAAGCTACATTTACAGGAAGGTGTAGATGAACTCACTCCTGAAATAAAATCACGGCTGGTGTCTATATTGTCTGTTGAGTTGGAATCTAATGATTTCACTAGCTCCTTGCTAAACCATATTCAATTACTCGTGCGCTCACTCAACAAAAGCTACGAAGACAAGAAAGTCATGTTGCAATACCCCAACCCAAGCCTGTTAAACCTGCAAGCGATTCTCAATGGATAAGAGTAAATTTAGACTTATGTGGCTCATGGTAATGTTCGATCTACCGGTAACGGAAAAAGCAGAAAGACGGTCTGCGACACAGTTTCGTAACTTTTTGCTGGATGAAGGTTTTGAAATGTCCCAGTTTTCAGTTTACTTCCGGTTTATTGGCGAAAAAGAACGAAGTATACCGATTGTTAAGAGAATAAAAGAGGCTTTACCCGCCAATGGCAAGGTTAGCATTCTCTTTTTCACCGACAAACAATTCAGTGATATTCTGTATTTTCACGATAGAACCCTAGTAGAAAATGCCGAAATCCCTGATCAGCTTGCCCTCTTTTAACCACTTTACAGCCGCTCCAATAACGAAAAAGCCCCTGAAATCAGGGGCTTATCGACTCATAGAGTTTATCAGATAGGAAATTGTGCTTAAACCGCAACAAGATGCTTAATGGCATTTCATAACCACGCAGTTTATCAGATAGGAAATTGTGCTTAAACCGCAACAAAAGGTTACTACCATGAGAAAGTCAATCAAGTTTATCAGATAGGAAATTGTGCTTAAACCGCAACATTTCGTTAGTTAGGGTTCGCATTGCCTGAAGTTTATCAGATAGGAAATTGTGCTTAAACCGCAACTTGGAGCATCCGCTCTTTCGCGTGGTCAGTAGTTTATCAGATAGGAAATTGTGCTTAAACCGCAACTTTCGACATCAACTTTATAACATCGAGGTAAGTTTATCAGATAGGAAATTGTGCTTAAACCGCAACAACGAAGGACGCTTTATGAACAAAGCATACAGTTTATCAGATAGGAAATTGTGCTTAAACCGCAACAAAGCCTATTGTTATTCGTGCAGAGGATGGAGTTTATCAGATAGGAAATTGTGCTTAAACCGCAACATCTGCTCCCTTCCAATTTTGGTTTCAAAAAGTTTATCAGATAGGAAATTGTGCTTAAACCGCAACTGTCCTCGTCGGCAATGCCGGAAGCCTGCTAGTTTATCAGATAGGAAATTGTGCTTAAACCGCAACCTGATGCGCTTAGTTTTACTAACTGTTTCAAGTTTATCAGATAGGAAATTGTGCTTAAACCGCAACTGCCGGTTCGGGCATGAATAAGCGCCTGTCAGTTTATCAGATAGGAAATTGTGCTTAAACCGCAACGCTCATGGATTGCCTTATGTTGCGCTTTCGAGTTTATCAGATAGGAAATTGTGCTTAAACCGCAACTTAAACGTGGAGGTATGCTATGGGACACACAGTTTATCAGATAGGAAATTGTGCTTAAACCGCAACCCTTTGTCATCATCATACCAGATAATAACTAGTTTATCAGATAGGAAATTGTGCTTAAACCGCAACCTAGCTGGAGAAATATCAACCTACGCAAAAAGTTTATCAGATAGGAAATTGTGCTTAAACCGCAACAATACTCAGCAACGGTTACGGTGTTTTCATAGTTTATCAGATAGGAAATTGTGCTTAAACCGCAACTATTACTCCGGCTTTAAGAAAGGGGCTGAGAGTTTATCAGATAGGAAATTGTGCTTAAACCGCAACAAGTATTACGAACTATCTCGAAACGCTGTTAGTTTATCAGATAGGAAATTGTGCTTAAACCGCAACGTATCACTACACCATATTTCGGTTTGAATGAGTTTATCAGATAGGAAATTGTGCTTAAACCGCAACTTGTTACGCATACCCACTCCTTTTAACTTCAGTTTATCAGATAGGAAATTGTGCTTAAACCGCAACACAAAATCATCACACCAACAGGCAGGAAATAGTTTATCAGATAGGAAATTGTGCTTAAACCGCAACAAGATCGTTTGGCGCGTGCTGAATAGGTGAAGTTTATCAGATAGGAAATTGTGCTTAAACCGCAACTTTAGCCATAGCTTTAGGAAATACACTTCCAGTTTATCAGATAGGAAATTGTGCTTAAACCGCAACACGCCACTTGGTAACAGTTTGACCTATAGAAGTTTATCAGATAGGAAATTGTGCTTAAACCGCAACCGAAGTGATAGGCGCTTCCGTTGCCGACTCAGTTTATCAGATAGGAAATTGTGCTTAAACCGCAACCGGCGTGAATGGTGATGTCGCAGCCCTCGCAGTTTATCAGATAGGAAATTGTCCCCCCCCCCCCCGAGTTTCTTAAAGGAAAAATTTGATTGCTGGGATTCGTAAACTCATCCCAGCCTACTAAGCATCATTCCATCAATATAACCTAAAGCTATAACCTCTCGACTGGTTCATTGAATTGAAACTGCGACATCCAGTAATATTGCCCGCTTGCAAAGGAAACCAAGGAAAGAGCAATGACAGGATTCGAAATTCAACAAAACGCCAGAATTAAAGCCTACCTAAACCGTAATAAACAACAGTCTAATGATTCCCCCCTTCCTCTTGACGCTTTATTAAAAAAGAACAGTCATACACTGGTTGTTATGAGCCCTGATGAGTTCTGGGATTTTATGAAAAAGTATTATCAGCGAAAAGGTTATTCGGAAGACGATACGATTCAACTGGCCTTGCAGCAGTTAGTCAAAAAAGGACTGATAACAGAAACCGCAAAGCTGGAGTGGGAAGAGAATCGAACCATGATCAAGAGTGCGGGTGGCTTTATACCCTCCTTTGTTGATGCTAAGGCCTTAGTCGTTCTTGCAGCCGAAATGAAACGAGGCGGTAACTTGTTTAGCAAGTTTCGTATTCAGAATTATGCTGGTGCAAGCTATATCATATTGAAGGGCAACCCTGCCTTAAGAACTCACCTGACCGGAACACGCTATTTAGCCAATAACCCTAAAGTTGTTAGCATGGGCTTAGGCAAAGCTGGCGCTGGCAATGCTATTCGCGGCGGCGGCATCGTAACCGTTATCTTTTCAGTCTGGTTTCATGGTATGGATCAGTTGATGAGGGATGAGCTTACCTGGCATCATTTTGTGGGTGGCCTGGCTGCAGATGTAGTTATTGCAGCTGCAGGAGCAGGAATAATTTGGACAGGCCTTACGCTCACTGGCATAGCGGTTACAGGTTTAGCTATAGGACCATTATTAGCAGTATTTGCAGTTTGTGGGTTAATATCTTACGGGCTCTCAAACTTATTTGGCGAGAAACTAACAAAGTATTTTGTTGAGACTCTTAAGTCTATGGAGAAACACTTGAAAATCAAAGTAACACAACTCAATACATTTACGTTGATTTCAAAAGTAGTTGTTGCTCCGAGCATTGATTATGCCCTTGAAAAGCTAACTGATAATATTAAGCAACTTTCAAAAAGCACATCAAATTCTATATCTCTTTCCCAACGAGACCCTGAAGGTTTTTTGCATAGATTATTTAATATTCCAGATACGAGAAATATATATCGATGAATAAAGATAATGCTTTATTAGAAGAACTCACCATTAAGGAAGTAATCTTAGGCGTAATAAGTGGGACGGTAATATTGGGTTGTGCGTTATACGCTCTCATAAACAGCTATGAATTATCACTTGGCATATTCGAAAGGATTAATGCAAACAGCTATTACGTTAAAGCAACAAAAATGGGGCTTTTCCTTATCAGTGCTGCCTTAGCAGCTTTTTGTCTAATTTATCTGATAGTTTTAAGGATATTAAAAAAATTAACTTTCCAAAAAGTGAATAAAACCTCGAAAGTCCTTTCAACCATTATTTTGCTGGGCATAATATCCAGCCTTGCTGTATGGCCGGTTCTTAATAACCAGCTGGATAGACATAGCTACCACTACTGCTTTTTCTATTCAGGCAGTAATATCGCCAGCCCCCCTGTGTACGTTAAAAATCCCGATCACTGCATAGCTACTCCTCGTCAGAATATTAATGAAATACTGGCCTGGTTTGATGAGCAGGAAGCGGCTGGGGTTCGCTTGACCGCTAAAGATGTCCAACAAAAAGTCGATGAGCTTAAAGCGATTAGCGGGTATTGATAGTATTCACACGTAGTTCGGATAAGTCATACATGGCGTCATCCGACATTCAATCGGACGAGCGCCACTCGCCCCTACACAAGAATTGTTGGATGGCGCTTCGCCTGTTGGTAAGCCGATTGAAGAAGGCGCATAGATGTTAAATCAATAACAACACTCTTCACAAAACTTGAGGTGCCAATTAGCACCTCTTTTTTTTGCTTAATATTTAGAAAAAATGGTTAAGCCAAATGCTTGGCATGAAACCTTAAGTGCTGCTCAATAAAGCTGGCGATAAAGTAATAGCTATGGTCATAACCATCATGTCTTTCGATAGTCACCGGAGCGGACTTTTCTTCGACAATCGCTTCCAGAGTTTCTGTTTTAAGTTGCTCCACTAAAAACTGATCCGCTTCGCCTTGTGATACCAGCATAGGAGTTTGCTGTTCGGCTTGCTGCAAAAGGTAACAGCTATCGTATTGTTGCCACTCCTCTTTGTCATCACCTAAATAGGCAGTAAAGGCTTTTTGTCCCCAGGGACAATTCATCGGATTCACTATCGGACTGAACGCCGATACTGATACAAACATATCCGGATTACGCAAGGCAATCATCAATGCGCCATGTCCGCCCATGGAATGACCGCTGATGGCCGCTTTTTCACTGACGGAAAAATTGTCCTGAATAAGAGCGGGCAATTCTTTCACGATGTAATCATACATCTGGTAATGCTTTTTCCACGGTTCCTGCGTGGCGTTGACATAAAAGCCCGCACCTTTACCGAGGTCATAACCATCATCATCCGCCACATCATCGCCTCGCGGACTAGTGTCCGGAGCTACAATGATAATACCCAGTTCAGCTGCTACACGATGCGCACCAGCTTTCTGCATAAAGTTTTCATCGGTGCAGGTCAGCCCCGACAACCAGTACAACACTGGCAGCTTTTTACCCAGCTCAGCTTGAGGCGGCAAATACACCGCAAAACGCATATCGCAGTTGAGCACCTTTGAAGAGTGGCTGAATTGCTTATGCCAACCACCGAAACTTTTACTTGCTGATAATTCATTAATACTCATAACTACTCCCTTAGTAGTGAATTACGCTACGAATACTTTTGCCTTCGTGCATCAGGTCAAAAGCTTTATTAATATCTTCAAGCGGCATAGTATGAGTAATAAAGTCATCCAGCTTAAATTCACCTGCCAGATAACGCTCAACGTAATCCGGTAATTCTGAGCGACCTTTGACACCACCAAAGGCAGTACCTTTCCATACCCGTCCAGTCACTAGCTGAAATGGTCGAGTACAGATCTCCTGACCAGCACCCGCGACACCGATGATGACCGACTCGCCCCAGCCTTTATGGCAACACTCCAGCGCCGAGCGCATCACATTGACATTACCGATACACTCAAAGGAATAATCTACGCCACCATCCGTCATCTCGACAATCACTTCCTGAATCGGCTTGTCATAATCTTTTGGATTAACGCAATCGGTAGCGCCGAGCTTTCTGGCCAGTTCAAATTTTGACTCATTAATATCAATCGCAATAATGCGGCTGGCCTTAGCCATCACCGAACCAATCACTGCCGACAGACCAATGCCGCCCAAACCAAAAATAGCAACTGTCGCGCCCTCTTCGACTTTAGCGGTATTCATCACTGCGCCCATGCCAGTGGTCACGCCACAACCCAACAGGCAGACTTCTTCAAGCGGCGCTTTCGGATTGACTTTGGCCAGCGAAATTTCTGGCAGAACCGTGTACTCGGAGAAAGTCGATGTGCCCATGTAATGATAAATGGGCTTGCCGTTAATTGAAAAACGCGTGGTGCCATCCGGCATCAAACCTTTGCCCTGAGTTTCGCGAATTTTCTGGCACAGATTGGTTTTGCCAGACAAGCAGAACTTACACTCGCCACATTCAGGGGTGTACAACGGAATCACATGATCGCCCGGCTTAACGCTGGTCACGCCTTCACCGACCGACTCAACAATGCCACCGCCTTCATGCCCCAGAATACTTGGGAATACACCTTCAGGGTCATCACCTGACAAAGTAAAGGCATCGGTATGGCATACGCCAGTTGCCACAATTTTGACCCGCACCTCGCCTTTCTGTGGCGGCTGAACTTCAACTTCTTCAATAGACAGCGGCTTACCTGCTTCCCAGGCCACAGCGGCTTTACACTTAATCACTTGGTTCGACATAACAGTTTCCTTGATGAATCACTTCGATTAACAAACCTTACAACAGTACCCAATAATTGCAATCGAAGCTTTGATTTGACGTGATACATAACAACTATTGATCAAGAGCTACTCTAACAGCATGGCGTGAATCTTCTGTCGTAATTGATGCCTCGTAGGCAATGGCATGGAATTTATGGCCAGATTTGGTTACAGTTGACATTATTCTAAGTCAGCACAATCCGATAAAAACTCTATGGAAAAATACGAAGACCTGCTCGTCTCCCTGCGTAAAATCATTCGCTCCAATGATCTCTATTCCAAAGAGCTTGCCAAGAAAGCTGGCGTAACAGGCCCGCAACTTCTGATCCTCAAACAAATCAGCCGCACCAATGGCATCTCGCCCAAAGAGCTGGCAGAGACACTGAATTTAAGTCAGGGCACTATTACCAGCATCATCGATCGAATGCAGGATCGCGAACTGGTCACACGCATAAGAAGCCAAACCGACAAGCGCCGCTTTAATTTATCTCTGACTGAAAAAGGACAGGCATTATTAGAATCGGCACCACCACCGATGCAGGATTATTTCATTGAACGATTTAATCGACTGGAAGACTGGGAACAAACTCAACTACTGGCCGCCTTTCAAAGAGTCGCAAGCATGATGAATGCACAGGAAATTGATCAACAGACGAATGTAGAGCAGTAGTTGCATTTCCTGAATAGCAGTCTATTTACACTACGTCCATTAAGTTCTTAACTCCGTCTAAATCTCTTTTCACCATATTTATTTCTTGTTAAATAAACTTTTATAAGACTCAAATAATATTTGACCAGATTATTTCGCTTTATGATACTCAATGTATCCTTCGTGTTATTATCCATGTTAGCAATAACTAAACGTAAATGACGCTCCGCATCATTATCTGACTTTTCAACTCCCAATCCTTTTATGTAACAAGCAGCTAAGTAAAGGTGCCCCTCACCTATGTTAGAGTTTTTTAAATTGTTTAAATATTTGAACGCTAGCTCATAGTCTTTATGTACCAAATCCCCATGAAACAAAGCTCTTCCCACATACAATGAAGAATACAAGTCACCAAGAGCTATTGCCTTATGTAAATACTCGAATCCTAACTCCGGATTTTGTATATTGTTTGATGAGTCATTACTTAGCAAGTAAGTTCTACCTAGCATCCTATATACTCTAGGATCATTACGATAAGTTAGCGCCTCCAAAATTTCACAAGCTTCTCTTCTTTCCCCAGCGAGTATTAGCTGAGCCGCCTTATCTAGTTTTAATAATTCTTCTTCATCCAACATAATATTATTTTGCCTATTGAATCAATTGCTTAAAATTGTCCTAACCCATACTCAAATACTGGATGCCTACAAATTTCTGAATAAGGTTATCAGATATTTCTATTTAACTATAATTTTTGTTGAATATTTGGATCACATTTAAAAATTTCATTACCAATATAAAAACGGCAGCTCAATAGCTACCGTTTTTACATTTTCCAGTTACTTTGCGTTTTTAAGCAACCCAGCCCAGCTCATGGGCTTTTGCGGCGGCCATTTTAGGCACGTCATTTTCGATGAAGTGGTGATGCAGTAACTGTACACCTAGAACGTGGTTGAGGATGGCGTCCATTTGTACTTTATCTTCGCGCGGTACAGTTGGGTCATCATTTTTCTTAATCATATCCTGCAATGCACCATAATCAATCAGGCCAGCTTGAGCCACTTTTTCTTCGCTGGCAAACTCTTCCATTAGCTCCATCAGTGCATTCCATTTCTTTTTATCGGTATGCGCTGGTGGTGCCATGAAGGCGAACTTCTGACGTTTGTATAGCGTTTCAGGCAACAAGCCTTTCATCGCTTCTTTTAGCACATATTTCTCAACTGGGCCTTTAATACGCATCTGTGGCGGAATATTCACCGCGTATGCCGCAAGGTGATGATCAAGGAATGGTGGACGAGCTTCCATTGAGTTAGCCATATCCACGCGGTCACCGCCCCAGGTTAGAATCTGACCCTCGAGCATGGTTTTAATCCAGACATACTGTGCCTTGTCCAGAGGGTGACGCCCTTCCAGTTGAGTTTCATCAAATTGCTCGGCCATTGCTGTCCCCGGATCATAATCACTGATATTAGCTTGATGGTCTTTACTCATTAACTGACGCGCGAAACCATCACAGCCCATCCAGTTTTGGATACAGGTT
Source organism: Kangiella sp. (assembly GCF_014762745.1). Lineage (GTDB taxonomy): Bacteria > Pseudomonadota > Gammaproteobacteria > Enterobacterales > Kangiellaceae > Kangiella. The sequence goes on along the minus strand of NZ_JABURJ010000052.1, from coordinate 34,505 downwards.
GGTGTGAAACCTACTTTGGCATCAATTGCATCGGAGCGGAATGCTTCACGCGGCAGCATGGCGCCCTTAAACAGTTTGTTTGATTCGGCCAGGGTTGATTGCATCTCTTTGCGCAGGTTTTCTGGCAAGTCATCTAATCCATACAGGAACATGTCGTTACGGAATGCAGGATAGCCAGCAAATAGCTCATCACTACCCTCGCCGGTTAAAACCACTTTATAGCCCTGCTCACGAACTTTCTGACTCATTAATAATTTAGCAACTCCCAGCGTGTTGTAGATGGTTCTTTCTGTGTGCCAGATGGTGCGTTCGAAATGGTCATAAAGATGTTCAGCCGATAACGGCAGAATGATTTGTTCTGCACCTGTCATCTCCGCCATTTCGCGGGCAATCGGTGTTTCATCATAATCGGCATCATCAAAGCCAATAGTGAAAGCTTTAACCGGATCCTGACGCACTGATGCAGACAAGCCAAGAATCGAACAGGAGTCGATACCACCTGAAAGATAGGCGCCAACGGGAACGTCGGCATTGAGACGATGTTGAACTGCCTCAAGAAGATTTTCGCGAACACCATCGATGTATTCCTGCTCATCTTTCACATTCAGATGCGCTTCAGCCTGTGGGAAGTCGATGTCCCAGTATTTGTGCTCAGAAATTTCCAACTTTCCATTTCGGCGTTGGATTTTAATCCAGTGTCCCGGCGGAACCTGATTAACGCCCTTAAATGCTGTTGAACCAGGAATCATCACCTGAATCAGCTGATGATATAAACCTTCTGAATCAATTTCGCGTTTGACTTCAGGATGCGCGAACAACACTTTGAGTTCCGAACCGAAGACAACGCCATGCTCAGTTTCAGTCCAGTACAAGGGTTTGATGCCAAAACGATCGCGTACCAGATACATGGTTTCTTCTTCACGATCATAGATAGAAAAGGCGAACTCACCGCGCAGGTTTTCAACGGTTTTTTCAATGCCATAGTGCGGGTACATTTGCAGCACAATTTCGGAGTCACTTTTGGTCTGATACCGAGCGCCTTGCGCCGTCATATCAGCACGAATGCGCTGGAAGTCATAAAACTCGCCGTTATGTACCATCATGTAACGCTGGTCATCACTGACAAGTGGCTGTCGCCCGCGTTCTTCATCCAGATCGATAATGGTCAGCCGCGCATGGCTCATGCCAACGCCAACACCTTCGGGGTTGTAATAACCGAAGTTATCAGGCCCTCGGTGATATTGAATGGCCGCCATGTTGACGAGCGTTTGTGCATCAATGGTTCGATCTTTGTCACGATGAATTACACCGGCAATACCGCACATATAAAAATTCTCCTTGGAATCTTATCTATAAAATTTTGAAATCAGGTTTAAACGCTTCCTCTGGTGGGACAACCTTAATTTACTCAACATTGAAGTTGTGGCCAGAGACTATTTATTACCTATTTGTAAACTATATAACATCCATCACCATTTCGGTTCTTTCCACCATGCAGGTTAGCAGGGCCATGCGTAAAAATACCGCACCACGCGCCTGTGAAAAGTACCAGTTGTGAGGAGTTTCATCTAAATCAGTGGATAGCTCATCACCTCGCGCCAGCGGATGCAAAATAATGGCGTCCTCTTTTAAAGGTGAATTAGCATTCAGGACAAACTTATCACCATGCGATTCAAAGTCATCGCCGACCCAGGCAATCGCGTTAATATAAACTACATCCAACTCAGGAAGCTCTTTATTGAGTCGATTGGTCAGGCGAAGTTTTAACCCTGCTTTTTCCAGTTGTTCTCTTTGCCCTTCGGTGAAAATATCATCGTCAGTCTTATCATGAACAATGACAACTTCCTCAAAGATCTCAGGGAAGTGTGCAAAGATTTTTAGCAAGCTGCGAACGGTACGCATATAGCTGGGCAAACCAACCACGCCTACACGAATTTTTTTAGGGTTGTCCTTTAATAACTCGGGACGCCATTTAAAAATAGTATACAGATCCGCCATTGCCTGAGTCGGATGTTCATCAGTTCCATTACCGGCATTGATGATTGGAATCCGTAGCGTCGATGTCATTTCCTTAACCGAGTCTTCGTTCGACTCACGCAAGACCACACAGTCGCCATAGTTGTTAAACATTTCACCAATGTCTGCCAACGATTCGCCTTTGGCGATTCCTGTCGTTGAACGATCAGTAATCGACATGATGTCGCCACCGAGGCGATGCCATGCGCTTTCAAAAGACAAACGCGTGCGCGTGCTCGGCTCATAAAAGGCACTGATCAAAATCTTTCCCTGCAAAGGCGTATTGTAACGCTTGGGGTTACTTTCATACTTACTGGCCAGACGGAATAACTGCAATATCGTCTGACGGTCAAATTGATCGCAACTAATGATGTGCTGATTCGCTAACTTTACCAGCGCATCGCCATCTTCTTGGATCGTTTTCAATAATGCTTTGGGATGAGCATCACCGAATACATCAGGTTTTACTCTGGAAAATACCAGATCTTCATCTTTCAATTGGTCTACCATAATTGGTCCTTTAACCAGTCTCTTACGAGCAACACTATGAGGATGATTGGCGACAGGCAGGTCACTGCCATCGCCGCGAGAATTAAAAATTGGAGCGCATCAAAAGACATTAGCATATTACTTCTCCATATTCGCTAATCGGTTCCAGTCAAACTGATCGTCTTTGAGCATCAGTCCTAGCATACAAACAATAAATGACACACAGCAACTGATTAATGCACCAACATAGAAACCGATTTCGAAATACCCAATCAGTCCACAAATTGTGCCTAACGCCATCGCTGCGCCAGCATAAATTCCTGACAACCTTTGCTGATAAAGTCCTAATACAATAGGCCATATTGCACTGGCAACAAATGCACCGGCCAGGTTCAACACTTCGCCTAAAGTACCGACTCTTGGCAAGCAGATGAGCCATGTTGCAAAACCAAGCATCAAAATAACGTGACGGCTGATTTTTTCGAGCTTTTTATTATCCGCTTCTTTGTCGATAAAACCTTTGTAGATATCTTTAGTGATCAAGTCACTGGTCGCTGCCAATAGCGAGTCCAGACTCGATGCCAATGCTGAAAAGACCACCACGAAAACAAAAATGGCACCGACTGAGCCGAGCAATTTCGCGGCAACCATTGGCCCAACCATATCCGCTTCCGCTGGATAAATACCTAGAGCCGGAGCCGCCAGCGCGATAAAACCGGTTACGATAGGGATCGGTAACCATAACAGACCAGCTAAAAGATAAGCCCTCTTACCGATCCCTTGGCGAAAGGCCAGAGCGCGCGACCACCAGACGTTGGAATGGAAAATTTCTCCAATACCAAAAAAGATATTGTTAAACAGAAACATAATCGCCGCTGGGAATAATAAATTAAGAAGTTGTGGATGTTCTGCTTTCGCCGACTCGTAAACCGTATCAAGTCCTACCGTTTGGTAGCAGACAAAACCAATGATTAAAACACCAACAATGATGATTAGGGTCTGCACATAGTCGGTGGCAATCACCGCTCTGAGTCCACCGAGCAAGGTATAGCCCACACAGATAATTAATATCGCCGTCATGCCCAGGTGATAACTGAGTCCGCTTAAAGTAGATAGTAGAACACCACCGGCCATGCCAAGACTCACCAGCCAGCCAAGTGCGTAGCAAAAAGATACGATGAGGAAAATGATCCAGGCAGCCTTACCATAACGCACACGAATAAAGTCACCGCAGGTATAGCCTTGCGGCATTAGCTCTTTAATGCGCTTAGCCATTGGCGCAAACAGTACAAGTCCCAGCGCGGCCATTGAGTAACCGACCATACCCCAGATGCCAAACTGATAAGTTAACTGAGGAGCAACCAAAGTCGTGTTACTGGTGATCCAGGTAGCCATTGCCGTTGCTGAAGCAAAGGCAAAGCCCACTTTACGTCCGGCCAGCATGAAGTCATCCAGATCCTTGTTTTTACGGCCTAACCACCAGCCGAAGAAGATCCAGATCACGCCAAAAGCCACCAACAGGCTTGCCGCCATCGTTAAAGAAATAGGATTAAAGTCCATGATTTAGTCTTCTGTTGAGGTTTCTTTCGATCGAAAAGCTCTAGAAATCATGTAACCAATGAGAATGACAAACATAACAGCGCCAATTCCAAACACTAACCACACGCGTTTATAGGAATGGTGGGCGACGGTTACACTGGCTACATTACTTAAGACGTTCTGCTGTTCATCCAGCAGACGGAGGAAATAGGTCCCATCATCGTAACCGGTCAGGTGAATCTTGTCCTGATAGCCGATATCCAATAGCTGCAACTCAGGCGAGAAGCCTTCATTGGTAGCCAATTGAAGATATTTGGGAGCTTCATAAGCAGAGTCGAGTAAGACCTGCTCGTCTTCACTTTGATTTGTAGTCAAACTATTCCATTCGACACTAAAGTAACCAGCGTTCGAACTTTGCTCATGTGGCGTTAGTTCAAACTCGCAGTCCCCCCCTTCGCAATCTGAAGATTTTGCTGCGCTACTGAATGTTGCAATGGAAAAAATGACCGCAATCACGTGTAAGGTCATAAAATTTATGCTGTCTTTGCAAAGACAAGCCACTTTAGCAAAGCTTTGTATTCAAATCAAATTAGCTGACTAAAGATTAATCACTTAGAATAACCTATAGTAATTTGCTAGGGTATAAGCAATAACTCAAAAGGAGGATGGCTTATTTATTCCGTAAATATTGAACGAATCGAAAAAGATTTATACGAACTGGCCAACTTTGGCTTTAATCCAAAAGACAAAGGGATTTACCGCCAAGGCCTGACCGATATCGATATGCAGGCTCGCAGATGGGTCATGCAACAGTTTGAGGCCAATGGTCTGAAAACCCATATGGATGGTGTCGGCAATGTCTGTGGTCGACTCGGTAATCCCGATAAACCGGCTATCATTATCGCTTCACACTTAGACTCGGTTCCAGCTGGTGGTATGTTCGATGGCACACTCGGTGTTATGGCTGGGCTAGAGTGTATTCGTGTACTTCGTGAGAATAACATCGAACCCAAGCATCCGATTGAAATCATTGGCACCAGTGAAGAAGAAGGTCGTTTTGGCGGTATGCTTGGTGCTCAGGCCCTAAGTGGTAATCTAAATTTTCAATGGCTGGAAAGCGCTCGCGACCCGAAAGGTGAGTATCTCAAGGATGCCATGCAAAAATGTGGCCTGGATATTCATGATGCGCTGCATTGTCGCCGCGATCCTGCCAGCCTGAAAGCTGTCCTGGAACTGCATATTGAGCAGGGTCCGGTGCTGGAGAAGCAACAGAAAACTATTGGTGTCGTTGATGGAATCTCCGGTGTTTTCAAATGGCTGGTCAAACTCAAAGGTAAAGCGGATCATGCTGGTACTGCACCGATGGATATGCGAAGTGATGCTTTCATGGGCGTTGCGGATTTTGCTCATGAAATCAGCCGTATCATTGATGAAGAAGGCACCGACAAAAGCCGACTGACCATTGGGCGAGTTGACTTAAAACCCGGTTATGCTCACACCATTCCAGGCGAAGCACACTTCACCCTGGTTGGGCGTGACATGAATGAAGAAGTTATGCAGCAAATTGCCAACAGCTGCGGCAAGGTTCTTTCCTCCATTGCACGCAAGCATAAATTGCGCTTTGAATATGAGCAGATGAGCTGGCTGGAACCTAAATTTTTTAGTCCTAAGTTAGTCGATCTGATCGAGCAGCAAGCAAAAGAGTTGGGCTACAGCTATATGCGAATGCCCAGTGGCGCTGGCCATGATATTCAATTCTTTACTGACATTACTCCAACCGGGCTGATTTTTATCCCCAGCGTTGGCGGCGTCAGTCACGCACCTGATGAGTGGTCGCATTGGCAGGATGTGGAGCAAGGTTCTAATTTGTTGCTCGCCACTCTGTTGGAAATTGCTCAGGACAAGGTTTCTATTGATCAATAAACTTCTTGCATGATTCTCAGGTAGCCGACTGGCGCTATACCCGTTCGTTGCCTGAGACACTCCCCTTCATTTTTATGACCTTAACTGTGACGTCTGTAACTGGTCAGTCCAAAATTTGCACAAAAAATTCACGCAACTGAGAGTAGGTTCAGTTTAATAAAAGTAGAACTGCATCCAAAAAACTGACATAGACGTAACAGTAATGTTACTCAAACAAGTGGGGTAGACATGTCTGAGCAACACTCCGATGACCAGCAACAACTTGCCTGGTTGAATGATATATCGATGGGTAGTCGGCAAGCTTTCCAAAGTTTGTACGAGCACTCCTCGGGAAAGTTACTGGCCATAGCAACCAAGTTGCTCGGGCGTAAAGATTTGGCGGAAGAAGTTTTGCAAGAAGTTTATATCAAAGTTTGGCACAACCCAGAAGTGTACCACTCGGAGCGCGGTAGTGTGATGACCTGGTTGATCAGCATTCTACGCAATCAATGCATTGATCAACTGCGCCATTCTCAGGTTAAGCGCAAGCATCAGCACAAGCTGCCTGAACCGGCCGATATCAATCCCCAGCTTGATCTGGACATGAGTGCTTCAAATCAAAAGCTTGATGAGTGCATGCGACTTTTACAGGGTGAGCAAAGACACACCATTCAGCTAGCTTTTCTGTATGGTTACACTCATCAGGAAATCACTCGTCATTTAAGCGCACCTCTCGGCTCAATCAAGAGCTGGATCAGACGCGGTCTTGAGGCTCTGAAAAGGTGTCTTAAGTCATGAGATATCACAACGAAGACCTCTCAAACGAATTAGCCAAACACTATGTGATAGGGACTATGAGCCCACTCGCACGTCGACGCTTTAAAAAACTGATGGTCAGGCATAGCCACCTTCAGCAGGCCGTATGGCACTGGGAACAGATTCTGAACCCAATGGCTGAGGAGCTTGCGCCCATAGATCCTGATCAGCATGTATGGCAAAACATCACTGCAAGACTTGGTTGGAACAGCAAATCCAAATCATCCCCATGGTGGGCAGTCTCGTGGTGGACAATATCAGGCTGGTTAGCCACCGCTGCAAGCTTACTGCTTGTTGCCTACTTGTGGACGGTACAACCCATTACCACTACACAAACTCCCGAAGCTTTGGCAATTCTTCAAGTTGAACCTAACCAGCCAGCCTGGGTCGTCCAAAAAATTGATAATAGATTATCAGTTACGGTTAAAGGGCTTCCAAACATTCAGGCTGATCAGGACTTTGAATTGTGGATGCTACCAGCCAATGGCCAGGCTCCTACTTCTCTGGGACTATTACCAGAATCAGGCAGTAAGGTCTTATCCATTCCTGCGCAGCTCAAGGGCTTAGTCCAGTCAGGACTGGCGGTCAGTATTGAGCCTGAGAATGGTTCAACGACCGGAGCCCCCACTGGCCCGGTTATTCTGACTGCACAGTGGATTGAGATTAGTGGATAGAACTAAAAAGTTAATTTAATCAATTGGATGTAAATTTTTATATTTTTTTTGCATCCAATTAAATCTTTCACCCGTATACGAGTTACATACACAAAAAGGTAGGTAACTCGTTATGAAAAGACAATTAATAACCAGTGCTGTTTGCTTCACGCTAGCCAGCACACTCATGTACCAAGCTGCGGAGGCATCCAGCCACCGTGAAGCTCCAAATATCACACGTTATCCAACGGTTGACTCCACGGACTTTTATCTGTTCAACAGCTATGAAACCGATCGAACTGGATACGTAACCATCCTTGCCAACTATATTCCTTTGCAGGATGCTTACGGCGGCCCAAACTACTTTGCGATGGACCCGGCTGCTGCTTACAACATTCATATCGACAGCGATGGCGATGCGATAGAAGACCTCACCTATCAATTCAAATTTAGCAATACGTTGGCAGCTAATGGTGAAGGCATCAAACTGACCATCGGGCCTGACGGTAACCAGAGACAAGTTGCCATTCCCCTAAAGAATGCTGGAGGAATTGTTGCTGGTGATAACTCGGCTTTAAATTTTATCGAAAGCTATAGCCTGACTCAGATTGAAGGTCCCGTTCGCTCTGGGAGTCGTACTGCACTAAGCAATGATATGGGCAGCTCAACCTTCACTAAACCCTGGGACTACATTGGCGATAAAACCTTCTCTTCTGCTGCCGATTATCAAACTTATGCGGATCAGTATGTTTACAACGTTGCTTTGCCAAACTGCGCCCAGCCCGGCCGAGTGTTTGTTGGACAGCGCAAAGATCCCTTCGCAGTGAACCTTGGCGAAAGTTTTGACCTGGTGAACTATGTTCCTGTCGAGGGAGATAGTGAACCTGGTGCTGGTGATGGTGGTGGTTTCCCCGGTGGTATTACTCAGGATGTCGCTAACGATGATTTAAGAGATAAGAATGTCACAACTCTGGCATTAGAATTACCAGCCAGCTGCCTCGTAGGCGACGGTAATGGCGTGATTGGAGCATGGACTACAGCAAGTTTACCGCAAGCTCGCATCCAAAACCCAAATGCTACATTCGATAAGCCAGAAGTTAATGGCGGTGCAATGGTGCAAGTTTCACGCTTAAGTGCTCCACTGGTCAACGAAGTTGTGATTGGTCTGCCTGATAAAGACACCTTCTCTACAGCAGCGCCAACAACGGATATTCAGTTTGCTGATTATGTAACTCATCCAAGCTTCCCGGCACTACTGGATCTATTATTCCGTGATGCAGTTAATGCGACGTTAGGGACTAACTTTGAAACGATTGCTCCAACTAACTTTCCGCGTAATGATCTGGTCGCTGCCTTCTTAACTGGCTTTGCAGGTGTCAATCAACAGGCAACTGTGACTCCTTCAGAAATGCTTCGTTTGAATACAGCTATTCCAGCAACACCAGCTGCCAATCAATCTCCTCTAGGTGTTATTGGTGATGACCTGGCGGGATTCCCTAATGGACGACGCCCTGGTGATGACGTAGTCGATATTGCACTGCGAGTAGTCATGGGCCGTTTATGTCACGATATTCCGGTAGGCGGCACACCAACAAACCTGGGACTATGCCAACCAGAAGATGCTAATGTCGGTACCGCACCATTTACTGATGGCGCACCTTTATCAGCGGCAGATATTGATGAGCAGTTTCCTTACTTGCGTACGCCATTAGCTGGCTCACCAAACTAAGGAGGAACTCATGAATACTGCAAAATATATGTCGCCCATGCCGTTAATAGGTTTTTTAATCCTGAGTGTTCTTTTATTGAGCGCCTGTGGTGATGACGGGCCATCTTCAATCTTTGAGCCACCAGTTAATACAAAACCGGAAGCCGTTAGTCAAAGTGTAATCACCGAGACTGATACTACAGTAACCGGTCAACTGGAAGGCACTGATGCCGATGGTGATGCTTTGACATTCAGTGTTTCAGAGGATGTCACATACGGTGTCTTGACTGTCAATACTGATGGTAGTTTTAGCTACACTCCTGATAACGGTTACACCGGAACCGATCAGTTCAGCTTTGTTGTCAGCGATGGCAGTGCCACATCGGACCCAGCTGTGGTTGATATTACTATTAATGTCAAACAGGAGATGTTCGGCTCCTATAGCCGAGCTTCATATTCCAAGTCTGAAACGGATGAGCCAACTGGTGTTAATGGTCGAGAGTTCATTTTTGATGTTAACAGTACTGACTACTATCAAGACTTAATCATTGAAGGAGAACAGTGATCAATGAAGGTCTTAGTTCATAAAACCTCGCTAAGCGCAGTACTGACAGGGCTTTTTGCCCTGCCAGTACTTTTAACCTCAAACTCAGTTTATGGACAGAACAAGACTTGGGTTCCCACTAAAAAAGAAGAGGTGGTTTTAGAATATGAATCTACTTCACCTGTTGTTTCAGAAAGCGCACAGAATCCAAATAATCAAGTTAATACAACCTGGAAAGACGCATATGCTCAGCTACAAAGCCTACTGTCACAGTCAAGCCGTCCTGGCCAGAGTTATCTCGAACAACAAGCTCAATTACTTGCACATCACTGGACTCGGCAATTTAAAATCAAAGCTCAAAAATTTACTGAAAATGATCAAATAAAGCTGAAGCTGATAAATGCTCAGCTGCTACAAAAAAAGCATCGCTTCAAAGAGGCTCTGGAGGAATTACAAAAAATACCGAAAAGCAATAAGCTCTATGCACAAGCAGTATTAATTAAATCACGCATTCATCATATAGAAGGACATTATGATGCTGCCCGGCAATCTTGTAGTGAGTTATTGTCACATGGTTTACCACTCTTTGCCCAACTGTGCCTTATTGAAACTGAGGCCTTATCCGGTCAGCCAGAAAAATCCTATCAGCTATTAATTAACTTTAGAAAGCAGTATGAACGAAGTTCTGATGACGTTCTTATTTGGTATCACCAGGTCGCAGGAAGCATTGCCAGAATTTTAAAAGAAACAAGCAGTGCCGAGCAGCATTTTGCATTTAAATTAGATATCGCACCGGTCAGCCAGTGGTATCAATGGGCTGACATGGCCATGAAAAATGGCAACTTTCAACAATCCTATAAGCTCCTGAAGCAATTTGATGATGGTAATAACAAACTGGAGGATGGTCTGATTGTTCGTCTCGCCAGAGCTGAGAAATGGCTTGAACTTGATAGTCATTATCAGGAATTAGCGAAAGAAAAGATCGAATTAAGAATGAAACGAAATGATCAACTTCATGCTGCAGACATAGCTTATTATTTTATATATGTTTCGCCTGATGCCGAGCAAGCACTTTACTGGGCAGAGCAGAACTGGGAAAAAGTAAAGGAACCATCGGACAAAGAGTTATTGATTAGGGCTCAATCTATGGACAGCTCAGGGGGCGTAAATGAATAAAATTAACCCTCCCAGCGAGCGACTGTTTTTCGAGCAGCTGTTTTTTAAGCCATTGTCTTTGATACTCATATTAGTATTGACATGTTCGGCGCTTTTTTATTCATCAATCAGCCACGCCCATCAGTTTAGTACCGCTCACGCAAAACTCGAACCCAATGGTGATAATCAATATCTTGGCTACATTGCAGTCTCCTTACAAGATCTTCAACAGGCACTGTCCATTGATCCTGATAATGACGGAAGACTTAAATGGCAAGAAGTTATAGATAGCATGCCAATTATTCAGGCCTATCTAACAAACCATATTACCTTCTGGCAACGCTCTGGCAATACAGTTAGTGAAGGAAATTTTTCAACAATTGAAAGCTACCCTATCATAGCCTGCCTCCTTGACTGGTCAGACTCTCCTGAACTATCTGAGTTATATGGTGAACGCCTACTACACATTTCTGTAGCCATAAGCTGTCCTACAACTAACGAAACCATATCTGGGCTATCTTTACAGTATGGCGCATTTTTTGACGCTCTTAACGACCATAAATTACTGCTGACCTGGCGCTACAATGATAATGAAAGTTACTTCATTATTGACAGCAGCCAGAATAAAATTGTTCTGGAATTTGTCAGTACGGGCGTGCTGGATACCATTTCATTCTATCTTTATCAGGGTGTTATCCATATCTGGTTAGGCCTGGATCACGTACTCTTTGTGCTGGCCCTGATACTCCCCTTTGCCTGGTTGAGATTCAGACGTGGTCGTTTCTCATCCACACAGAGTTTAGTTCTCAAAGACCTGATTGTTCTAATCACCAGCTTCACGCTCGCGCACTCGATAACACTAACGCTTACCGCACTGAATCTACTCTCTATACCTTCTCAGTGGGCCGAGATTGGAATTGCCATCTCGGTGGCTTTTACCGCGATTAATATCATTACTCAATGGGTTAACAAGCTTGGCATTATTACTTTCTTGTTCGGGCTACTTCACGGAATGGGCTTTGCAGGTGCACTGTCTGAGTTAGGGCTAAGTCAGACCTATAAAATTTCAAGCATAGTAGCTTTTAATCTTGGTGTGGAAATTGGGCAGGTTGCCATCATCTTTCTACTTTATCCGCTATTGACCCGGTTGCGTAAAACCCAAACGTTGCAATACAGGTTAGTGCCGACACTTGCAGTTCTCATTACGTTAATGGGTGGATACTGGATTATTGAACGCATCTAAACTCAATAAAAAAAAGCAGTAGCTAATGGCTACTGCTTTTTCATGACTAACGGTTTTGTCTTGAGAGCAAGTCTTTAGCACCGCTTACCAATACAGTGCCCAAGATTTGTAATAAGAGTTAAGCAGCTTCTTCTGCTTTATTCTTGTGCTCTAAGACTTTTTCAGCGGGTTTCTCTGAAGTGTCAATCTCGATAGTACGAGGCTTCATGGCTTCAGGTATTTCCTGCTTCAGGTTAATGGTCAATAAACCGTTATTCAAATTAGCTGATACAACTTCAACATGATCAGCTAAATTAAATTTACGCTCAAAGGCACGATAAGCAATGCCCTGATGCAAGTACTTACGGTCTTCATCGGTTTTCTCTTTACGGCCACGAACCGTTAGCACACCCTTTTCAACCTGGATATCCAACTCATGGCGACCAAAACCGGCAACCGCGATGGTTACGGCATATTTATTTTCATCAAGAACTTCGATGTCATAAGGCGGGTAACCGTTAGAAGATTGTTCGCCGCGTAATGAGCTATCCAGCAGGGATGCCAAACGGTCGAAACCAACACTACTACGGTATAGTGGACTTAAGTCAATTCTATTCATAATCATATCCTCCAATAGAAGCAATATATTGTTAATGTTATGAGCTCTAATCTCTCAGAGACTTAGTGCTCACGATCCTATTTGGGGATAGCTTCTAATTAATTCAAGATTCCAAACGAAAATATTTAGACAAAAAAATAGCCACCCGAAGGTGGCTATCAATTAACTCACTGTTTGAACTACTCGCCAATATGCTCTTCCAGAAAATCTAGAATTTTCTCAAAAGATTCAATACGGTATTCAACTTTCTGGAAACCATGACCGTCTTCGCGATAGAAAGTATCATACTCTTTACCAGCTTCCTTCAGTTTTTCTTCAAGCAGGTAGGCGTTGTCAATTGGCACACGAACATCTTTCTCACCATGCACAATCAATAAAGCCGCTTTCAACTTGTCAACATGATACACAGGGGAGCGCTCTTTGATGACGCCCTCTTCAGAACCAAAGGAGTATTTCTTATAATTCTCTCCTAGTTTGTAATTGTTTCTAAAACTATCGGCTTTTTTCCATTGTAAATCAATCTCATAAGGACCAGCTTCTGGAATCGAGCACTTGTACAAATCTGGCTCTTTAACGACGGCCTGCATAGAAGCGTAGCCACCATAGCTGATGCCATGAATACAGACACGATCTTTATCGGCCAGGCCTTTTTCAATGGCCCACAAAGTAGCATCGGTAAGATCATCCTGCATCTTTGCGCCCCACTCACCAGATCCTGCGTCTTCAAAGTCCTTACCATAACCACCAGAACCGCGGTAGTTCAGCTGTAATACCAAATAGCCGCGGTTAGCTAATAACTGTGCTCTCCAATCAAAGCCCCAATCATCTTTCGCACCATAAGGGCCCCCATGCGGGAACACTACCATGGGCAAATTCTTGGGTTTAACACCATTCGGAATCGTTAACTGACCATACATTTTCAGTCCATCGCGAGCGGTCATGATAAATGGCTCAACCGAAGCCATTAACTCTGGTTTGATGTGCGGCAATGAGCTGGCGATATATTTTGCTTTATTGTTTTCTCGATTAAACAGGAAGAAATCACCAGGGCTTTTGTCACTGTATGTTCTCACCATGGCTAACTTATTATCATCGCTGTAGGCAGTCATAATAATATCCTGCCCTTGGAAGCTCGCTCTAAGCGACTTATGAAAAGCTACTTCCTTGGCAACAGAATCATCGCTTAAGTAAAAATACTCGGGATAGCCTGGCTCATAAGTGACACCGATAACTTCACCTTGTGCACCATATAACCCACCGTTGATATCCACATCAGGATGACGATGTAGAAACTTAATCTTGCGTGATTTTAAATCAAGTTCAAACAAGCCTGTGACGCCTTCATGGTCAAGATCATGGTTGGAAACAAAGTAAAATTTATCGTTTGTCAGGTTAAAACCAATACCACCTACAACAGGAATACCCTCATGCTTTACTGGTAGCTTCAAGGTTGTCCAGTTACCCTGTAAATCCTTAATATGGAGTCTTGATACGTCATCGGTAATATCATCTTTGTTTACAGGATCATACTCAACAGCAACTCTTGGCACTTCATTTAGATCCACATCAATAGAGCGGATAACTGCATCGGAGCCACCTACTGGCTTAGGCGAGTCACTGTTATAAAGTAATTGGCCAGTATAAACATCCATTCTATGCAGTTTCATGCCACCTTTTTCAGTCCAATGAGACTTACCAACCAAGATTTTGTCATCATCATCTTTTAAACGGCTAATATATCTAATGCCAGAACGTTGGAAATCCCATAGTTGAATACGTTTGGTTCCGTCTATGTTACCAGCAACTAAACGGTAGTCTTTATCTGCACCATCTAACCAACCGGTGATATTTCCCGCCAACATGAGCACTCGCTCATTATTAACCCAATGGAAATAAACAACCTCACGCTCATCTCCTACTTCAAATGATGTGAGGATTTTATTGTCGGCAATATTCATTACCGCCAATTTAACTTCTGAGCCATCTTCATAGGTGAATGCAATATGTTCACCATCAGGTGACACTTTTGCGCTTTTGAATTGAGACTTTTTTGCAAAGTCTTCGATGGGAATAACTTTTGATTGAGCAGCGCCAGATATTAAGAGCGCAATTGCCAAAGTAAATAGTAGCTTAAAAATCTGTTTCATGACGTTCCTCTGGTCATTGTTCGAATTATAAAAACCTGCCTACAATAAAGTGAATCAATGTATTTGTATAGCTTGGTTTTGTATCAAATCAAGCAGGTTTATATCGATTATTGTTGTAACGCACCGGTAAATTTATCCAAACTGGAAATCTGAGATATTTCTTTGCCAGTGTGATTTTTACTTTTTCTTTTCTGCAAGTTTTTGCAACACTAAACCTACCGCAAAGTTGCCGAAGGTGGCTGTGATGTGAGTAGCAGATCCCATCCCTACATCACAGGCCATTCTCAGGGCCCTTTCTGAATCAGGCTTAGCCTGAGTGATGCCGCCATCCGGTAATGGATAGGATAGCTGTTCTGTAGAGTAAACACAGGGAACCTGATATTTGCGCTTAGGGTTACTGGAAAATCCATAGTCATAACGCAGAATTGAGCGAGTTTTGGCAAGTAAGGGATCGTTATGGGTTCGCGTCAGATCGGCGATAGTAATTTGGGTTGGATCGATTTGTCCCCCAGCACCGCCGACGCAGACAATACGGATCTTGTTGCGTTTACAGAATCGGATCAGCGCTGCTTTACTACGCGCGCTATCGATGGCGTCGATAACATAGTCAAAATCGGTAGAAATGTAGTCTCGAACATTCTCCGGCTTAAGCAAATCTTCAATGATGGTGACCTGACAACCCGGGTTAATTTGAACAATACGCTCTTTGAGGACTTCCGCTTTACCCTGCCCGATGGTGTTTTCCAGCGCCACCAGCTGACGATTGATATTCGACTCGCTGACTTCATCTGGATCGATCATGGTGATTTTTCCGATACCCGAACGCGCTAACGACTCAACCACCCAGGAGCCAACGCCTCCAACGCCAATGACACAAACGTGTGACTGTTGAAAGTTTTCCAATGCTTTTTGCCCGTAAAGTCGGGCTATTCCACCAAATCGATTATTCACAAGAAGGTTTGCTTTAAGAAAGATGTCACGATTATAGCAACTGATGAGTCGATTAGTTAACACACTGATAGCCTTATCTATGGGCTTTCAGTAATAAAATGCTTAGAATAGCGCGGACTAATAAAGATCCAGGTTTAGAGGGCAAACTATGAAATTAAATAAATTATTCGTGGCAACCACCATTTTAACTGCTTCAAGCATGGCTTCTGCCGATGTCATTGGCGTCTATGCTGGTGCCCAGAAATGGAACTATGATATTGACGGCTATGTCAGCACAGGCTCTGAAAATATCGATTTCAACGACGACTTAGGCTATGACGATAGTGACGACAACAGCTATTTTGTCGCGTTGGAGCATCCAATTCCGGTTTTGCCAAACATTAAAATTCAGCAAAATAATTTAGAAGCAAATGGCCTCGGCGAAGCAAGCCAAACATATACCTTTGGCTCAACCACCTTTCCTGAAGGTACACCAACGGCATCGTCCTTCGACTTTAGCCACATTGATTACACGCTTTATTATGAAATTCTCGATAACTGGGTCAACCTTGATTTAGGTTTAACCGGAAAACAATTTGACGGTTATGTTGACGTTGCTGTGCAGGCTACCATTGGTGATTTGCTGTATGAAAGAGTCGATTTCAAAGGCACGGTACCAATGCTTTATGGTAAAGCCCAGTTTGACCTTCCATTAACCGGTTTTAATGTAGGCAGTACCATGAATATAGGTCAAACTACCGATGATAAAATCAATGACTACACTTTGTATTTCGGCTATGAAGGCGAAACAGGCTTTGGTTTTGAAGTAGGTTACCGCAACTTCACAGTGGAATTTGATAGCTTTGATGATTTATCAACAGACTTTACTTTCGACGGCTACTACGCCAGCTTGAATTTCCATTTTTAACTGTTATTGTTTGCCGAATAACAAAACTGTAATAAGGCTTTCTCTTAACAAATAGAGAAAGCCAGCCATCTAGTTCATTCCCGCGAAAGCGGGAATCCAACTTTAGCTAAAAAAGCATTCCTGCTGTAACTCGTTTCGCCACTCAGCGAGTTACTTTTCTTGAGTGGTCAAGAAAAGTAACCAAAAGAAGACCACCCCGTGATTGAGGTTTCGCTTCGCTCTACTTCCTTCGTATCCGCCAAGCCACTTAACGCAGGGTCTGCCCCCTTGGGTACCGTAAAATACGTTCCTTCTCCCTAAAGGGATTTCCTTCGGTCACCTGCCCGAATTTTACTATTCAAAACGTCCTGTTTTGAATTGCTATGTCTTGCCTACTACTCAGCTCAATCAAAGGGGATAATGGACACAATCTAAGTAGCAAGTATAAACCCTTACTCTTTTCCCGTTAACTTCAACTGCTTATCCCGATACATCAACGCCATTACCAGAATTACTGCTGGAATTCCTAGAAAAGCAGTATAGATAAAGAAGAATTCGTAACCCCAGCGATCAATATCAGCGCCACTAAATCCACCGAGGAATTTACCCGGCAAAGTCATCAACGACGTATAAAGCGCGTATTGGGTAGCAGTAAACTCTTTATTGACCAGAGTGGCGAAATAAGCCATCAGGACCCCTTGAGCAAAGCCGCCTGCAAGGTTGTCTATGCTGATCACTCCAATTAAAAGCTCATTACTTTTTGGTTGACTGGCCATATAGGCAAACAATAAATTAGTCAACATGACCAGCAAGGAACCGGTGAAAAGACACTTAAGAATATTAACCCGGTTGACTGCTATACCGCCAAGAAAAGCCCCTACAATGGTCATAATCAGTCCATAGATTTTGGAGATTTTGGCTACTTCGTCCTTGCTGAAACCCATGTCGTCATAAAAAACATTGGTCATGACGCCCAGCACCAGATCACTGACCCGAAAGGCCATGATGAAGGCAATAACCACAAGCCCCCACCAACGGTAGCGGATGATGAAATCCACGAAAGGCGAAATGATGGCACGAACAATATGTTGTGAAATTGAGCTGGTCTGAATAAAACTACGCAATTTTTCCTGAGTGTTTGGCACTGCTTTGAGCAGACGATTGGTAACCCTGTGATCCAGCTCTGAAGTGCCGATTTCCTTCTCCACATGAGGCGGTTCAGGCGACAACAACCAGCCAATCAGACCGACACTCATCAAGAGCGCCATCACCATATAGCTGAATTCCCAGCTACCGCCAGTTTCTTCGTTGGCCAGCATCAAGGCTCCGGCACCGGCGGCGATCATGGCTAATCGATAACCCATGATATACATGGCAGAAGCTGCACCCTGCTTCTTCTCATCGACACTTTCTACCCGAAAGGCATCGACCACAATATCCTGAGTTGCTGCCAAAAAAGCGGTCGCCAATGCAAAACCGATGATTCTTGCGGTGTGAGTTCCTGCATCGGTGGTGGCAATGGCCAGCAGACACAATGTAATGCCAACCTGCGCCACAAATAGCCAGCTTCGGCGCTTACCAAACCATTTATGAAGCAGTGGGATTTTTAAGTTATCGACCAGCGGTGACCACAACACCTTGATTGAATAAGCCAGGCCAATCCAGGATGCAAAGCCAATATCAGTTCTAGAAATTCCCGCGTCTTTTAACAACCAGGAAAATGTTCCCATCACCAACAAGTAAGGCAAGCCAGCTGAAAAGCCGAGCAACAACATGCGGATCACTTCAGGATGGAAGTAAACAAAGCCTTTTGCATAAGATTGAAGTTTAATTGCGCTATTTTTCACTATAAGATGGTTTTTATTTGGTTAACGAATTTTCAGCATGATTTCTATACTCGGCGCTGGCGCAATCGGCCAGCTGCTAGCCCATAAACTAACTGATGCCTCGGTTGAATGCCAGCTTATTGTCAGCGATTCTGATAAATACGCCTCACCGGACTGGCAGTTTCGCGACCTCGACCAAAAAGTCAGCTCGAAGCATTTGCAAACCACCTGCCTGCAAGACTCATCACCGCTGGAGCTGGTGTTGGTCTGCGTTAAGGCATCGCAGCTGAGCGACGCCCTCGAATCAATTAAGCACCGTTTGCATGACCAAAGCCAATTAGTGCTGTTTCAAAATGGCATGGGTCATGAAAAAGAAGCCAGTCAGTATGTGGCGGAACACAATATCTTCTTTGCCAGCAATACTCATGGCGCTTATCGGGAGTCACCTCAAAAGCTGGTCTACGCTGGCGCGGGCAAGATCGTGGTAGGTGCGCTGGAGCATCAATCAGCTCCAGAATGGTTCAGTCAGCTTCAGTCCACCCCTGCTCTAGCTTTTGAGTGGATTGACAATATCCAGCCCATTCTGTGGCGAAAACTGCTGATCAATGCGGTCGTTAATCCATTAACCGCCATTCATCGCTGTAAAAATGGTGCACTTCTCAAAGAAGAACACAGGCCTCAACTTTTGGCTTTAATCAATGAAAGCCGCCAATTTGCGCAAAGCATGGGCTTTCAGTTTGCAGAAGATCTTAAAGCGATCATCTTCGATGTCATTGAACAGACTGCCGATAACTACTCATCCATGTATCAAGATGTAATGGCAGAACACGTTACCGAAATTGATGCCATCAATGGTTATCTGCTGGATCAGATGCAAGCAAGTAGCTTCCATGCACCCCATCACTGGGCTTTATGGAACCAGTTCCATATTCTCTATCCACCGTTGAAAGAGCAGGCCGAAGCCAAGGCAAGGAACTTTGATGAATTGACTTATCATGTCACACAACAGCATGGTACCGAGCGGCCATTTACCGGCCAGTACAATATGCATCAGGAAAAAGGGGTTTATCGATGTATCTGTTGCAACTCGGTTTTGTTTGATGACAGCGGAAAGTTTGACTCCGGCTGCGGCTGGCCAAGTTTCGATCGAGCCCAGAATAATAAAGCCATCGCCTACCGAGTAGATAACAGCCATAATATGCATCGAATTGAAATTCTCTGTGCGCAGTGCGGCTCACACCTCGGGCATGTTTTTGAGGATGGACCGACCGAGACTGGCCAACGGTTTTGCGTTAATTCGGTCAGCCTTAATTTTGAGCCTACCAATAAATAATTAAACTTCATTTAAGAGAACACTATGAAACGTATCATTCTAATATCAGTTTTTTGTTTCTTACCATTACTGGTACTCAGCGGTTGTCAAACTCATTTCACTGATTCCCATCAGAAGCCGACTATTCTTGTTGGTGATATCAGTTATCAGGAAGTTCAGAAGACCTATCCTTACTTCCAGAGTCCCGGCAAAACTGTCGCCCAACCCGCTGATGCTATCAAGCAGCTGAAAGCAGTTTCCGAGGCAACTCATTTAACTGTTTACTTTGGCGTCTGGTGCCATGATAGCGTGCGCGAAGTACCGGAGTTGATCGCTTTGTTGGATACAGTCAACAACCCCAACATCAGTTATCAATTAATTTCTTTGGACATGAAAAAGCAGGAGCCTCAGGGTAGAGCAAAAGCCAATGGCATTCTCTATACACCAACCATTGTGGTTAATCAGGCGGGTAAGGAGCTGGGACGAATTATTGAAAAGCCCGAGCAGGATCTGGCTACTGACCTAGCCAAAATTTTAACTACTGTAAAAGATTAATCAACACGCAATGCTTCAAAGCCGGAGCGGCTTCTTAACCAGGGGGAGATGGCAGGAAAGGATTGCTCAACTTGCTGCATCAACTGTTCTGCTTCTGCTTGCGATGCTAACCGATCATAAACCACAACGTAATAAAGCTGCCCTTTAACTCTGGTCTGAATAACGCTTGGTTTTTCGGACAGAGTCTGCTCAACAGATTCAGCAAAGGATTGTGCCTGCTCCTGCGAATTATAGGCTGCCAACTGAAGTACTTTTGAATGAAGGGCATCAGACTCTACTGCCTCCTCAACTGTTTCTATTGCTGATTCATCTTCAACAACCACTGCCCCTTCAAGCTCTTTCAGACTCGCTCCTTTTACCAGCACTGTATCTTCGGAAGCTGGCTCTTCTGAGGCAGGCTCACTCTCTTCCTGTACGGTCATATCCTCTTCAATGAACTCTTCTTCTAAACCTTCCGCCACAGGATCCAGCGTCGTTTTCCAGAAGCGATAGTAACTTAACCCCAATGCCTGTTTATCTTCCGCGCAACGCCAGCTTCTATTATCACCTGGCGCACAATACCAGTAATCAGCAGCATCCTCAGAGGAACTATTCGTTATATTTGGAGAAGTTGCACAGGAAAGGAGCAGCAGTGCCAAACTGGTAACTACAACTGCCCTCGTTTGAAATGCTTTAAAAGTCATAATGGTATCGCCAGAATCCTTGCTGTACTCATTAAATTGATAATAACTTTAGACTACCCCAGACCACACAAACTTCAAAGCAGTATATTTCGGGAAATCTAAAATCACTGACCCAATTTAGTTTTCGAGAGTTTTGACTACTGGCTTTTTATTGAGATACAGCTGTAAACGACCCTGATAATAATCAACCAGCTTGTCACACTTCTCACAGTCATCATGGGACGCAAGCTCTATGACTTTTAATTGGGTGGCGACAGCCTGTTCGAATTGCTGGTTAGCTGCATAAGCTGCTGCCAAGGTATCCAGGTAACCATGGTTTTCGGGATATTTTTTTATGACCCTTAAAGAAAGTTCAAGCCCCTGTTCCGGATCAAATAATTCAGAGCCCTGGCTCACGACCTTAAGCCAGGCCAGATTATTCATCGCCTGATAGCTACCCTGCTCAGCAGCCTGCTGATACCAGTAAACAGCTTCATTATAGCTTTTACGACCATCAATATAGCCAAAATAAAAAGTATTACCCATCCAATACTGAGCAACTTTGTCACCCTGCTCAGCGAAGCCCTGCATGGTTTGTAGCGCCGTTTCTTTCTGCTCCATGCTGACATCTTTGTCTTTGGTAGTCAGGTAGTAAATTGCTTTATGGAATACCGCTTTCTGATAGCCCTGTTCCGCCGAGCGCTTCATCCACTTAGAAGCTTCGTCAGTATCTACTTCAACACCCAGCCCACGATAAAGCATCATGGCATACAAGTATTGCGCAGTTTCATCGCCCGACTTAGCACCTTTTTTGCAATACTGCTCGGCAACCTTGTAACTTTTCGCCTGATAATGCTGCTCACATCGCTTAAGATCTTCAGGCGATGCACCGCATGCCGTCAGCAATAAAGCCATCAGCCCGAACAGGATGAAATGATAAGAGTTTGACAGTTTTTTCATTAAGGTCATTTACAATGCACAGCAGTTGCTCAAAGCAGCAGTATTAACAAAACACATAACGTTAATTAGCGCCAAAACAGCTCCGAAAAGCCGATAGGGACTGTATTATGGTTAAACTATGCGTAAAATGCACCCTAAACACAGCAAATCAAGAGGATTTTATGTCACGAAATATTACCGAGCCACTTTCTCAGCAAGCTTTAGATACATTGTTTTTAGAAGCGCGCACCTACAACGCCTGGCAAGATAAAGAGGTGCCCGATGAGCTTCTGCATAAATTGCATGACCTTGTGAAAATGGGGCCAACTTCGGCAAACTGCTGTCCAATGCGTGTTGTTTTCGTAAAAAGCAAAGAAGCTAAAGAGAAATTAAAACCTTGTCTGAGCGAAGGTAATCTAGAAAAAACCATGTCAGCGCCAGTTTGCGCCATCATCGGTATGGATATGGAATTCTACGAAAAACTTCCTAAACTATTCCCGCACACTGATGCGAAAAGCTGGTTTGTCGGCAAAGAGAAATTTATTGAGTCCACAGCATTCCGTAACAGCTCACTGCAAGGTGGTTACTTCATTCTGGCTGCGCGTGCACTAGGTTTGGACTGCGGTCCAATGTCTGGCTTCAATCAGAAAATGGTTAATGAAACCTTCTTTGCTGATAGCAGTATCAAAGTAAACTTCCTATGCAACTTAGGCTACGGCACTGAGGAAAACCTGTTCCCACGCAGTCCACGCCTGGACTTTGATGAAGCCAATACCATCCTATAATGACTCAATCATCTGATATAACAAGGAAATACAATGGATAAGAACGACGAGTTTATTCATGTAGATGAAGAACAGACACCACAACCACACAATGGCCAGGCTCAGGTTGTATCGCCTGGCCGCGGTTATCACTGGGTTGAACGCTCACTATCTGAAATTTTTGTCCCGCATTTTGGCAAGTGGTTCCTAGCTGGTCTGATATACAGCATCATCACCACCATTTTGCCCCTTTTGGGCGCAGCCATTGCGATGCTGATATTGATCCTGAACCCACTCTTTCTGGCCGGAGGCTACCTCGGAGCAAGCAAGGTTCAGCAAAAAACAGGAGAGATTACTCCACTGCAGTTTTTTGAGGGTTTTAACCACGCCCGTAAATTTGGGTTGTTAATTTATTGCGGCATATTTGCAGTTCTTGGCGCAGTTGTGGTTTATCTATTTATCAGCTCCATCGGCACAGAAAGCCTGACGGCGATTGACTGGGCAACACTACAGGCAGGTACAGATCAGGCTGCAATGGAAGCTGAAATGAAAGCCTTTGCTGAACTGATTGGCCCCTATCTACTATGGATTTTCCTGGCTTTTATTGCTCTCTCCCTGGCCAACTGGTTTGCACCCAACCTGATTTTGTTCCAGCAACAAAATCCAATGTCAGCACTGTTAAATAGCTTTATTGGTGGTATCAAAAACTTGCTACCCATGATCGTTCTGGTACTGGTATTGATAGGCCTGGGTATCGCTGTAGGTTTGATTGCAATGATAGCTGGCGCACTTTTATCAGCTATCCTGCCACCAGTTGCTGCAGAATTATTGCTCAGCACATTGCTAACCGCAGTGCTGATGCCCGTAATGGTAGGTATTGGCTATATGTCTTACCGTGAAATCTATTTAGGTGATGTTAAGAAATCGCAGAACACTTTATAGTTTCAAAGTTGAATGTTCCTAATTGAGGGGCGAGTTGCACTAGTCAACGAACCATAAAAGAAGGCTTCCAATCGGAAGCCTTCTTTTTATACAGCACATTTTTATTTCAAGTGACGCTCAAACAGGAAGTAAATCCGTTTGTATTCATCCAGCCAGCTGGATGGCTCGGTAAAACCATGCGGCTCGATCGGATAAATCGCTGTTTCGAAATATTCGGTCTTTTCCAGTTCAATCAAACGCTGTACCAGGCGAACAGTGTCTTTGAAGAATACGTTATCGTCCACCATGCCATGTGCAATCAACAGTGGTTTATTCAAACCCTCTGCAAATTCAATCGGAGAGCTACGCTCATAAGCAACCGGATCCACCTCTGGAGTATTCAAAATATTTGAGGTATAGGGATGATTATAGTGAGCCCAGTCAGTTACTGGACGTAGCGAAGCACCAGCAGCAAACTCGTCTGGAGCTGTGAACAGAGCCATGAAAGTCAGGAAGCCGCCATAAGAGCCACCATAGATACCCACCTTGCTGCGATCGACATTGACGTTATTGGCCATCCAGTTAGCCCCATCCTGTAAGTCCACAACTTCCGGGTTGCCCATCTGGCGGTAAATGGCGGTACGCCAGTCGCGTCCGTAATTGGCTGAACCGCGATAATCAATATCCAACACCACATAGCCCTGCTGGTTCAAGAAGCTGTGAAACATGAATTCACGGAAGTAGTTTGACCAACCCTGATGGGCATTCTGTAAATAACCAGCGCCATGAATGAAAATTACGGCGGGGTATGGCTGCTCACGTTCCGCATCAAAATCAGCTGGTTTATAGAGGCGCGCATGGATTGGCATATCTGCTTCACGCGAAGGAATCTCAACATACTCAGGCTGTGTCCAGTTAATTGACTTAAACTCATCAGAAACCGTATCGGTCAACTGAACAACCTCTCCACCGGTCGCTGCCGTTAGATACAAATCTTTTGGTTTTAAGGCTTCCGAATGCTCAATAATCAACTGAGAGCCATCTGGCGATAACACATAATCATTCAAGCCGCCCAGATTGGTGACTGGCTGTGAATCACCACCATCAATGGCTACTCGATAAACCTCAAAAATGCCCGGATGTTTTTTATTGGCACGATAGTAGAAGTATTTCTTATCGGGCGACAAAGTTACCGAGTCCACGACATAGCGACCGCGAGTCAACGCATCATCACCTCGATTAAGAGCCTTGGTATACAGGTGGCTAAATCCAGTTTCTTCAGAGGTGTAATAAATCGTTTTATTATCAATCCAGCCGAAGTCATTAAAGTTCCAGTCGTTAACCCATGCCTTATCACGCATGTAGTGCTGGTTATCTAACTCTTTATCCTCAAAGTCGATAGTCGCAATCCAGCGATCCTTGTTATCTGCTGAATACAACATGATTAACGCATTACTACCGTCTGGAGACCATTGAATGCCACGGCTTGGAATCCAATCAAACAAAGACACGCTGCGAATACCCTCATGTGGCTCATAGTCTTTATCAAGCTTGCGTGCGGTATCGCGTTTGATATCTGCCAGTGGGTCATCTTCGATATAAGGTAGACCTCGGTAGCTTAGCTCGGTCTGCTTTCCTGTTTGTAAATCAAGTAGGTGAAGTGTTTCGTGACGAGGTTCATCAGTACCCACTAACGCCCTGACCTCTTCATTTTTAACGTAACCATCCTCTGTCACAAAGCGCGGCATATTGTCGGCTTTACCTTTTTCGTCTGACGAATCATAAGTTCCAACAATCACATAACGACCATTCGGCGACAGGCTCAGAGTATGAATTTCTTTGTCCTTTCCAAGATACCAGGGTTGCGGCGCATCTCTGTCAGAGCTTTGTGCAATCTGCTGCTTACGCTTTTTGTCATGTTCGCGCTGCTCCTGCTGTTGGCGAATATAGTCAAAATAACGTGCCTGTTGTTCTTCCAGATAACTTTTATCTTCTTCCTCATCAGGATCATCTTCCAGACGAACATCCACGATATGACTGATCAAGCCATCGTTTAGATTAATACTATAAAAACTGTTGCCTTCACGATAAGCGACACTTTGATTACCAATAAATATTGGCTGACCCTCATTGGCCAGAGTTTTGGTTAACTGGCGAACCTCGCCGGTTTCCATATAACGAACATAGAGGTCGCCTTGAAGATTATAAGCTTTCAGCAACTTGTTCGGACTTAAAACACCATTGTCACCATCACGCTCAACTAGCTCCTTGTCGCTTAATTTCCTGGCTTCTTTGCTGGCCAGATCCAGCTGATACCAGGCCTTTTCCTTATTGCCAACAATTTTCTGCTGGTAATAAATACTCTGACCATCTGAATGCCAGTAAGCATTCTCGGGAGCATTACCAATCCAGTCCGGATCGGACATAACTTTATTCAGGGTTAAGGGTTGCGCCTGAATGGCGGCAGTGAATGCTAATGCGCAACCTAACATTGATTTGACAAGAAATGGCTTGATAAGCCGTTGGCTCAAAAGGTTTTTTTTCATTGAAATGACTCTCTGGACTACAAATACAAGTGCAACTAGCTTACCGAGCCGCGCCAGCCAGTCAAGTTTTCGAGTGTAACGGAGCGTTAATTTACCAGCACCTATACGGCTTCAAGTTGAGTTAATCGAACAGCATGGGTAATATGAAGCGCACTTTTAAACCGATAACAGCTCGAAGAGTAGGACCAGATAATGAAAAAATCCCTAATCACTCTATCTTTAGCTGCTTTGTTTCTGACTGCTTGCGATGACAAGCAACAGGAATCAGCACAGCCCGAAGTCGCTGAGCAGGCAAAAGCTCAGGTCGCTTCTGATAGCCCTAAAACCGAACAGGCACAAAGCAGTAGCAAGCCAAAAAACAGCTTCTTAACCGCTTATGACAATATTGACCTCGAGCAATATAAAGAGCGCGTAAAATTCATGTCCACCGACGATTTCCAAGGTCGTAGCCCTGCAACAGAAGGTGGCCGTAAAACCGTTGAGTTTCTTGCCAGTGAATTTAAAAAGCTGGGCCTGGAGCCAGGCAACGGTGACAGCTATCTACAGCAAGTTCCATTAACCAGCATCGAAGCCGATGCCAATATGGAACTGCAACTGGGCGACAACACCCTGAAATTCCCAGAAGACTTTGTTGCCAATAGCAGCAAATTGGTCGACACCATCAGCCTGGACAAGTCGGAGCTGGTATTTGTTGGCTTCGGAATTGTCGCTCCAGAATATAACTGGAATGACTATGAAGGCCTTGATATGGAAGGCAAAACAGCTGTGATTCTGGTTAATGACCCGGGCTTCCACACTCAGGATCCTGAAGTTTTTGAAGGTAAGGCCATGACCTATTATGGTCGTTGGACCTACAAATACGAAGAAGCAGCTCGTCAGGGAGCCGCTGGCGCTATTGTTATTCACGACACAGCACCCGCTTCTTATGGCTGGAACGTGGTATCCAACAGCTGGTCAGGCCCACAGTACCACTTGGCCGATGCTGGCGACGAACCAAAGCTTGATGTAGAAATGTGGATTACCTATGACCAGGCGCAAAATCTGTTCAGCCAGGCTGGACTCAATCTTGCGGAACTGCAGGAAGCGGCACTCAAACCTGACTTCAAACCAATGCCAATTAACGCGACAGCATCTGTCACTGTCCGTAACACCATTTCTAAGTCTGAATCACCAAACGTGATTGCCACCATTCCCGGTAAAAGTAAGCCAGATGAGCATGTAGTCTACATGGCGCACTGGGATCACCTGGGTATGAATCCACACCTTGAAGGCGACCAAGTCTTCAATGGTGCAGTAGATAACGCGACAGGTACTGCAGGTATCATCAGCATTGCTCAAGCTTTCATGGCACTTCCTGAAAGACCTGAGCGCAGCGTAACCTTTATTGCGGTCACCGCCGAAGAACAAGGCCTGCTTGGTTCTAAATATTACGCTGCCAACCCAACCGTGCCCATGAATAAGATTGTAGGTGCCTTCAACATCGACAGCATGAACATCAGTGGGCGTGTTAAAGACTTAACAGTTGTCGGTTTCGGTAAATCCGAAATGGAAAACTATGTTGCCAAAGCTGCCGAACGTCAGGGGCGTGCACTGGTCGCTGAAGCCAGCCCAGAACGAGGCGGTTACTATCGTTCCGATCATTTCAGTTTAGCTAAACTAGGTGTTCCAGCGATCTACGCAGGTGGTGGCACTGAATACCGCGAAGACCAGGACATGGCACTGATTGAAAAACACAACGCTAAACGTGGCGAGTGCTATCACCAGGCCTGTGACGAATACCAGGAAAACTGGGTCTGGGAAGCCGCTTTGGATGATGTCAAAGTTTTCTTCGAAGCAGGCTACCTGCTTAGCAACAGTGACGACTATCCAAACTGGAACGAAGGCACCGAATTCAAAGCCATTCGTGACGAAAGCATGAAAAAGTAATCACTATTCAATATCCCTCACTAAAAGCCCAGACATGCTCTGGGCTTTTTCTTAGGTCTTTTGCTTAGGGCTTTTCCTTGCTCCTTTCTCTCAACTTACACATACCTCTAGCACTGCACCTATAAACTGGTATAGTGACTGCATAAGTATAAAGAACGAGCATTATTACTGATTTTAGTTTGAAGGAATATTGGGTCTGTTGACCATTGCGGCTCATGAAGGAGGAGCTTTTGATTCGCTTTTTATTTATACTTTTTGCTTTATTGTTCAGTGTGTTGCCAACGCAGGTGCGCGCTACTGATGAGCTGTCTTCTGCAAAAAGATCACCCTCAACTCCGTTTAACATCAAGCAAACGCCTTTTACTCTTGAAGGTGAGTGGCAGGTCTGTCGCTATTCTCCCGAGCAAAATAATCGGTCTGACTGTCGTACTGTAAATGCTCCAGGTTCCATCGAGGATGTTTTCCCCAGCCTTGATGGGTTTGTGTTTTACCGTGCCCAGTTTACGATTTCGAAAAAGTTAGAGCATCAGGCCCTGGCAGTCTATATTCGGCAAATTCGCGATGCCGATAAAGCCTATATCAATGGACACCTGATTGGCGAAACGGGTCAGTTCGCCCCTAACTTTGAAAAAGCTACGCTTTACCAGCGCCTTTATGCCATTCCTTCAAGTATTATCAGGTTTGATCAAACTAATGAGCTGGTCATCAAAGTTTACAACCACGCACGCCCCGGTGGCATGGTTGTGGCAGCTCCTGTACTGGATACTGTAAACAATATCTATCGAGAGACAGCCACCCAAGAGTCGCTACTAATGATTTTCATTGGTATGATTCTGCTGATTTCAGCGGTGCAAATTTTTTACTATCTCGCTCAGCCGGAACATAAAGAGAATTTGTTGTTTGCAGTATTGTGTGTGTTTGAATCGGTTTACCTTCTGACCTACTCGCAGGCAGCGCTGGATTCCGGAATCAACTTAACCAGTATCTTCCGCATTAATATGCTGTTGTTTGCTCTCTTGACCGTAAACTTCTTCCTGTTCGTTTCCAGTTTTTTTAAACAAAGCATCCCCTGGTTCATTAAAGGGGTGCTAGGCCTTATTTTATTGCTAGGCATTATCTGTGTAACTATTTTACCGATTGACTGGATTTATCATGTGTTACTGATACTCCAACTGATCAGCGTCTGTATTCTGGTGCCTTATTACTTCTATATTTTCTACCAGGCTAATCGACAGAAACTACCCTACGCCAGTTTAATGACCAAGGTTTTGGCGCTCTATATCGTTACGGTACTCATTGACTTCGCGATAGACCAGCAGCTGGTTCCATTATTCATAACTGGCATCGCGGGTTTACTGTCACCGATATTCTTAATCACCGTCTTCATAGCCATCACCTTTATTCTGATCCATAAGCACTGGCTATATTATCGACATGCCACTTATGACTATCTGACCAACTGCCTGCGCCGTTCGTCATTTGAGCAACGGCTGGCTGAGGAAATTCACCGTATTCATCGCACTGGTCAGTCAATTGTAGTCGCACTGATTGATATTGATAATTTCAAGCAGATCAATGATGCGCATAATCATCTGGTTGGCGACCAGGTATTACAGGAAGTCGTAAGTCGAACCCGAGCTTCTTTGCGCGACTTTGACTTATTGGGGCGTTATGGAGGAGATGAGTTTATAGTCGCGGCAGAAGTTTCCGATAAAAAAGATGCCACGCAACTACTCAAAAGAATCCATAAAAATATTACTTCGCAACCAGTCATGGATAAGAATGAGGAACCCATTGAGGTCAGTATTACTATTGGGGCTATGGTTGCGGAAGCATCCGACCTGGTCACGGCTTTACAAATGATCGAGCAGGCTGATGATATATTGGTCCATGGCAAAGTAAAACAGAAAGGCCATATTCATATCTGAGCATGGCCTGTTTGTATTACTGTTCAGGTGACTTTTGCGGTTCGCACCATGCGCGCAAACAGTTTCGGAAAAAAGCGTTTGATATAAACCGCATAAGTTTCCTTGCCGCCAATAAAAGCTTCGGCCTTGCCCTTTTGCCAGGCCTGTAAAATCTTCTCGGCGCAGACCTCAGGGCTCATGCCGTGCTCCTGCGCATCATCCATTTTGTTCTGCTCAGAGCCATCCGCCAGCAATGCCCTGTAAGTCAGATTGGTTTTGATAAAGCCGGGATAGATAGTGGTGAACTGTACGCCCAGACCATGCAGCTCTGCCCGCAAGCTGTCCATATAGGCGGTGATGGCATGTTTCGATGCGGCATAGGCCGAGCGTAATGGTGTTGTAAACTTACCAACCAATGAGCTTACGGTAATCACACCACCCTGCTTACGCTCCAATAGATGAGGCAGTAAACTTTGAGTCAGCTTCACGGTTCCAAAATAGTTAACTTCCATGAGGCGACGATGCACCGCCAGATCCGTTTCCAACACTTTGGAACGCTGGCTCAGGCCTGCATTATTGATCAGAATATCTATCGGGCCATACTCATTAATGACCTGCGATACCAGCGATTCAAACTGTTCACTCTGCGCCAGATCCAGTTCAACACAGTGATGTCTATCAGAATGTTCACAACTAGCTTTGACTCTCTCCAGCTCATCCATACGACGTGCCGATAAAATCAGACGCGCACCATTTTTGGCAAGCGCATAAGCCAGTCCCTCGCCTATCCCAGAAGAAGCACCCGTTACCCAGACCGTTTTGTGCTGAAATGAAGAGTTACTGCTATTGCTCATAACCACCTCTAATGAAAACTGATAACTCTTTATAACGAAAAACGATAGCTCCGACCACTCCTGATTTTTGAGCGGCTAATTTCACATCACTTTTCTGACGTGCTATAACCTCCTGACTTACGGAATTCTAAGCTATAACTTAACCAATATAGGATCTTCAATGTCTGATCAGGTCTATCAGGATGCGATTACGCGTGTCCGTCGAATCGGCGAAAGCGCCGGTGTCAATCATGAAGTAATCGAAGCTCTTATGCACCCCATGCGCACCATGGTCGCATCTTTGCCCGTTCGTATGGATGACGGTTCCACCCAATATTTCACTGCCTATCGTTGCCGTTATAACAATGCGCTTGGCCCAACCAAAGGCGGTATTCGCTATCACCCCGATGTGAATTTACAAGAAGTTCAGGCATTGGCTTTATGGATGACCATCAAATGTGCGGTGGTTGGCCTGCCTTATGGTGGCGGAAAAGGTGGCGTTACGGTTGACCCGAAAAAGCTATCGCGCATGGAGCTTGAACGCCTGTCGCGCTCCTATGTCCGCCAGATGGCTGACGTTATCAGCCCTGATCGGGATATCCCGGCTCCCGATGTCTATACCAATGAACGCATCATGGGCTGGATGATGGATGAGTACGAATACATCACCCGTAAAAAAGCACCAGGTGTCATCACTGGCAAGCCTTTAAGTCTTGGCGGAAGTGTTGGCCGTGATGATGCGACTGGTCGTGGCGCCTACCTGTGTATTCTGGAACTTGAGAAAAAACATAACTGGAAGCCGGAAGAGATAACCGTAGCAGTGCAAGGCTTTGGTAATGGCGGATACCATGCCGCTCGCCTACTGCACGAGCGGGGCTATAAGATTGTTGCCATCAGCGATTCGCGTGGTGGCATCTTCTCCAGTAACGGCTTTGACGTGCCCAGTATCTACAAAGAAAAACAGGCCACCAAGCAGGTTAAAGCGGTTTACTGTACTCACTCGGTATGTGAACAGGTTGAACACACAGCCATCAGCAATGAAGAGCTGCTGGAGCTTGATGTGGATATTCTCATTCCAGCAGCGCTGGATGGTGTTATTGGTGGCCACAATATCGATAACATTAAAGCAAAATACATCGTTGAAGTAGCCAACGGCCCAGTCCTAAGTGATGTTGATGACATACTACACGAACGAGGTATTCACGTTATTCCGGACGTACTGGCCAACGCTGGCGGTGTCACAGTGTCCTATTTTGAATGGGTACAGAACCGCTCTGGATACGCCTGGGATCTGACCACCGTTCACGAAAGACTTGAAAAAATCATGTCCGAAAGCTTCAACCGAATCTGGGATCTGGCTCAGTCCGAAGGTCGCAGCATGAGAAATGCAGCCTACACACACGCCATGCGCAAAATAGGCGAAGCCATTGAAGCCCACGGTACTCAGGATTATTTCTCTATCCGCGACTAATAGCCGGAAGTAAGCGAGATCTACTTGAAGCCCCTGTCATTCATCAAAAATGACCGGGGCACTATCTAATTCATACTTTCTCACCACAATACCCCATCACGCTGACTTAACTTCCTTATTTACAGCAAGAACTACCCTGTTGTACCGGTGGACACTTTACGGTGCCATATGAGCAAAACACACAGCAATCCCCTTTTAATGGCTTTAGCAGTGCTTTGCAGTGGGGGCATTCATAAAACCACTGGCACATATTGGTTGGCATCACTTCTTGAGTTTTCCCACCACATTCAGGGCAGGTAATTGTCGACTCCAGAATCACACTCGACATACTGCTCTCCCTGCCGGTTTTACCCAGTCATAAATTGACACCATCATCATTAAAACAATTGCGCTATAAAAAACATAAGTGCTCCACCCATACTGCCACCAGGGATAAAGAGTAAGTAGAATTAAAACTGGGCCTATGATGCTTAAAATTCCGCGAAAAACTCGCTTATGCTGATACCAGTTATAACTATTGGCTAATAGAGCTAAACCAGCGAATATAGGTAATAGGAAATTGATTGCAATGCCTTCAAATACTGACAGAAAACCAAGTCCAAGTACCGCCCCTAAAGCCCCAAGCGCGGGAAAACAAGCAGGACAGCTTAAAGCCGATAGCCAAACACCCGCCGAGCCAAACTTTTCAAAAAATCTACCAATCATTTCAACCATACCTTTGTTAAGAGATATGGACAGTTTACAGCCCGTAGTATAGTACGGAGTCAATCACTTAGTGCATCAATAATAGGACAAGGTTTCACAGCTTCATTGAGCTCGCAATAGTTTGTCAACTCGACAATGACTTTTTCTAATTTCTGTAACCGTTTGATTTTATGGCGGATCACAGCAAGCTTTTTTAATCCCAGCGATCTTACTTTGACACAATCATTACTCAATAAAAGTAAACTTTGGATTTCGTTAAGTGTAAAACCCAGAGCTTTCGCGTTGATAATAAATGTCAGTTGTTTCTTATGAGCATCGGTATAGTCCCGATAACCAGTTTTTGGTTTAACTGGCTGTTCAATTAAGCCCTGTCTTTCGTAATAACGTATTGTTTCAACGTTAATATTCAGCTCGTTTGCAAGTTTACCGATGGTACTCATAGCTTTGCCCAAACTAGTTTAATACTGGTTTTATGTAATCACATAAACACAAAGCCCTGCAAATTGCAGGACTTTGTGTTTGAAGACTATTGGCATTAAATAATGCGTACTAGTTGGCAATGTTAAAATATCACATCATCATCCATATCTTCGTTCACCTTCGAGAGTAACCACTCACGGAAAGCAACGACTTTAGGGCGGTCATAAGAGTTTTCAGGGCACACAAGATCGTATGAGTAGCCACTGTCGACCACGATATCGAATGGGGCAATCAGGCGGCCGGTTTCAATATCCATCTGTGACAAGACGCTGTGACCCATGGCGATACCCTGACCGTGGCGGGCTGCCTGCAAGACCATGCCTGAGTGGCTGAACACTGGGCCGTGATCGAGGTTAACCCCTGTCACTTCTGCACTTTTCAGCCAGGTGCGCCATTCTTCTGTGCTCGCATCATGCAGTAATGTGACGTTTTTTAAGTCTTCTGGAGTCTTTAAATTCTTCTTCTGCGGGAAGTCTGGCGAACAAACCGGTGTCAAATGCTCTTCAAACAGGACATCGCAACATAAACCGTCATATTCGCCTTTACCGTAATAAATGGCGATATCAATATCTTCTCGCACAAAATCCACTTCTACATCAGATGCCTTGATACGAACCTCAATCTCAGGATGAAGCTCGCCAAACTCGGCTAATCGAGGAATTAACCATAAAGTAGCAAAGGTTGGAATAACACAAACCGTCAAGGATCCAGTCGCACCCTGAGCTTTAACCTGCTCAGTAGCATTAACCAATTTCTCAAAAATATCGCGGATCTTCGGCCAATAGAGCTGCCCTTCGTCAGTTAGCAGTAACTTACGGTTTCTGCGAATAAATAACTGCACACCCAAAAAGTCTTCTAAGGCCTTGATTTGGTGACTAATTGCCGCCTGAGTTACAAATAACTCTTCAGCAGCTTTGGTAAAACTCAGGTGTCGCGCAGCCGCTTCAAATGCACGCAAACTGTTGAGCGGTGGTAAACGTCTAGACATCGCCTCTCCTTGCATTAGTTTTT
>NZ_JABURJ010000138.1 GCF_014762745.1 Kangiella sp. | reverse complement strand
AAGCTGTCTTTGATGGGCAACACCAGCACAAAGATAACGATCAGAAGCAACATAAACACAATGTTGGTGAGCTGCCTTTGCAGGACTACATTGGTATTTTTGTTTTTGCTTAATGAAAAGAATTTTTGCAGGAGTTGGTAGGCAAAGAAGCCGATGACAAGAACCGCCACTGGCCCGAACAGGCTGGTCCAATCAAAGCCGAGAAAGTCAGACATGGTATTTGCTCCTTGTAATTTATTCTTATCATAATTGTTTACAGGTGTGATGCAAGGAGTGTGGGAGTTATTCAGAAGGCGAAGTAGGGACAAGTCATGACTTGTCCTTACAAAAGAAAGGTTTGGTTATTTGGTGGGGCTGGCCCGTCAGCAATAAAA
Organism: Kangiella sp.; assembly: GCF_014762745.1. Taxonomy (GTDB): domain Bacteria; phylum Pseudomonadota; class Gammaproteobacteria; order Enterobacterales; family Kangiellaceae; genus Kangiella. The sequence continues at coordinate 15,537 of NZ_JABURJ010000138.1, read as the reverse complement.
AAGGGCGCATTGAGCGCCCTTAATTACGGAACTAACTTAAGAGGTTCGTTTTAGAATACGTATTGGAAACGTACTGCTAAACCGTCGCCGTCTTTGTCGATGCCGCCTTCAGTCATGTCAGCTGAAACATAGTTCAAGCCGATACGAACTGCAGCATTAGCGTAGTAGTTTAAACCTAGAGTGAAAACTTCTGCTTCATCAGCACCTGGCTCATAGTTGCTGTAACGACCGAATACTTCCCAGGCACCCGCATCACCTTTTGGCTTAACGCGTTTGAATACGCCTTTGCTGTATGGACGTGATTCGCCAGTCAGAATGTAACCTGCTTGTGCATAGTAGCCTTCGATATCAGTATCAGCAGTCCAGTTACCGCCATCAACTTCACCATCGAAGTATTCAGCTTGTGCGTGGAATGGGCCAGCTGCATAGGCAACTTCTAGGTTGTATGCCATGATGCTTTCACCAAGAAGAGAGCTTGAACCAACTTTTTCATCAGCAGTATGTAGCTCTAGACGCTGGTCCGCTTCACCGTAAGTATTACCAGCTAGACGACTCTGGGTATAACCAAAACCTAAGTGGAATACTTCATCTTTAGTGGCGATTGGAGCTGTTGTTACACGACCTGAGAAACCTGTTGCAATGTTGTTACCTTCTTCACCACGGTCATAAATACCAAATTTCCAGGTAAACTCATTGCTGCCGCCGCCCAATGAAACACCATAGTTTCTACCAGGAGCTAAGGCGTTGGTAATCATAGTGCGCTCGATAGCCGTAATGTCTTTTGATGAAATTTGTTCTTCAAGACCAAATGGCTCTTTTTGTTTACCAAGAGTTAAGTCAACACCATCCCAGCCATTATACTGAATGTAGGCATCTTCAAGGTTTGCTGAACCATCGTCTGAGAAGTTAGCTTGAACTTTACCAGACCAGTCTTTTGCGATCTTGCCAGATACAAAGATACGAGCACGACGCAATTCAGAATCAGAACCCGAGTCATCAGTGCCAGAGAAAGCTTCGCCATCAAACATGTCGATGTCATATTGCAAGCGACCGCCAACTGAAAGGCTAACGTCACCAGTTTCAACTTTGAAACCACTACCAGCTTTGGCAGAAGCTTCGGTTTCGGCAAATGCCGGTGCAGAGATTATTGTAGCAACGGCTACTGCGATTAGTTTTAATTTCATTGTCTTCTCCAATAAGGGTTTAATTAACAGACGCTGGCAATTCTACGGTGATTTTGTGACATTTCTATGACAGAAAAGCGAAGGGTTTGTGAAACTCATCAATGTCATGAAACTTTTTACAAACTCTTGATTCATCATAATAATGAAATTTGACTGTCACATTACATCGCTGCCTCCATGGAACTTTAATATAACTGTAACAATTCATCCTTATACTAACCTGCATCAATAAATGGTTAATTAGTCATGAATACATCAGTTAAAGAAACCACGCGCAAACTTTTGGATCAGCAGACCAATAGTGGGAAACATAAACGAAGAAAAATCAATGACTTAATCGCTCGCTACGGCATTGCGCTTGGCGGGCTTTCGGTGATTGGGGCCGTTGGGCTTATCTGTTTTTACTTATTCTGGGTGGTTTTCCCGATTTTTAAGCCTGCCAGCGTTGAGCTGCAGCAGGATTATAGCTGGCAACAGGCGCAGCCGCAGTATATGGCGGTGGAAGAGTATGGCGAGATTGCCTTTTCGATTAGTAAAGGCGGTGATCTTGGTTTCTTTAATGTCAGCAATGGTCAACTGATTGATAAAGCACGTTTTTCTCACGATGCACAACCGACGGCCTTTGCCGAACTGGATCTGAAAGGTCTGATGGCTGCTGGCTTTGCTGACGGTAGTTTTCAGCTGTTCTCTCATAAATACAAAATCAGCTACCCCAATAACGAGCGTCACATTGAGCCGCAGCTTCAGTATCCTTTCGGTGAAGACAGCTTTGAGTTGACGGATACCGCAATCACTCGATTGTTCGGTAGTCGCTGGGAAGACGGTATCGTGATTGCATCGGTTGGTGCCGATCAAAAAGTAACAACTGTCACTTATTCCATCGATCAGAATTTCCTGACTGAAGAATTAACTCTGGAAGAAGAGTCACGCGACAGCTTTGAGATTCCTTTTGCACCAAAATACGTATTAACCACGCCAGGTCCTGACTGGTTATACATCATTAGTGAGCAGGGTGATTTAATTGCTTATCGCCATATTGATGACGAGTGGGAGTTTCATGAAAGCCAGTCATTGCTAAACGAAGGTAGCACCGTTACAGAGGCTATTTTTCTGTTAGGACAAACTTCATTGCTGATTGGTGACAGTAGTGGTGTCGTTAGTCAGTGGTTCCAGGTGCGTGGTGAAGAAGGTTTTGACCTGAAGAAAATTCGTGACTTTAAGCTTTCAGACAGCCCAATCTCACAAATCATTATCGAGAAGCGCCGCAAAGGCTTTATCGCATCTGATGCCAAAGGCAAGATGGGCATTTTCTATACCACCTCAGAGCGTCAGCTGGAAGAGTTTGATTTTGGTCAGAAGCTTCAGGCTCTGGCAATTAATTCTCGCAGCAACCGCTTGGTAGGGGTTGGTGAAAATGGTCAGGCGACTGTTTTCTCGGTAGAGAATGAGCATCCAGAAATTTCTTGGTCAGCCTTGTGGAATGAAGTCTGGTATGAAAGCTATGAAGAACCTTCATTTACCTGGCAGTCATCGGCATCAACCAATGACTTTGAATCGAAGTTTTCTTTAGTACCACTCAGTTTTGGTACTTTAAAGGCAGCAATTTATGCAATGCTTTTTGCGGTGCCGTTAGCCATATTTGGTGCAATTTTTACGGCCTATTTCATGGCGCCAAAAATGCGCTCAATGGTCAAGCCTACCGTGGAAATCATGGAAGCACTGCCGACCGTTATTCTTGGTTTCCTGGCCGGCCTCTGGTTAGCTCCACTAATCGAGGAACATCTGGCCGGTGTGATACTGCTGATAATTCTGTTGCCGATAGTGACCGTTCTGTTTGGTTTCACCTGGACAAAGCTGCCCGGTTCGATCAAGCACCGCGTTCCGGACGGCTGGCAGGCGGCGCTACTATTCCCGATCATTATCTTAGGCACCTTCGTGGCGTTCTGGTTAGGCGAGCCAGTCGAGTCAGCAATGTTTAATGGCAACATGCCAGCCTGGCTCAATGAGCAAGGCATCACCTATGACCAGAGAAACTCTTTAGTGGTCGGTATTGCAATGGGTTTTGCGGTGATTCCAACTATTTTCTCAATTACCGAAGACGCTATCTTCAGTGTGCCTAAGCATTTATCCAATGGTTCATTGGCGTTAGGTGCCAGCCAATGGCAAACCCTGACTCGCGTGGTTATTCCAACCGCTAGTCCGGGTATTTTCTCGGCGCTGATGATCGGCTTGGGGCGCGCCGTTGGTGAAACCATGATTGTATTGATGGCAACTGGTAATACACCAATCATGGACATGAATATTTTTGAAGGATTCCGGACACTTTCAGCCAACATTGCGGTGGAAATGCCTGAGTCGGAAGTCGGCAGTTCGCATTACAGGGTATTGTTCCTGGCGGCCTTTGTGCTGTTCCTGTTTACCTTTGTGTTTAACACGATTGCGGAAATAGTACGTCAGCGTTTGCGCAATAAGTACGGTTCACTCTAAACCCAATAGAATTGATGAAGAATATTAAGCGAGTTGAATGATGAGTAAAAAATTCTTTCAAGGCGGACAACATTGGGTTTGGCTCAATGCAGGCGCGATCAGTATTTCGATATTGATGGTGGTCGGCCTGTTGCTGTTGATTGCCTACCGAGGACTGATTCATTTCTGGCCTGCGGATGTGCAAACATTCACCTTTGAAACAAATGGCAAGCAAGAGCTGGTTTTAGGTGAAATACACAGCCATGAAATTGATACTCAGGATGGCACAGCGCGTGAGCAATATCTGCTTAAAGTCGGTAACCGTGATATGTATGGTATCGATTTCCGCTGGGTTGATCTAAAGCACCTGCAAGCTACCAACATCAATGAAGAAGTTACTGTTGTTGAACGCCACGAGTGGGGCAATGTGTATGGTTTTGTTAAAACGGTTAACTATGATGGCAAGGTATATGAAGGTGATTTTGAAGCGCTGGCTAAAGTAGTTGAGCGTGCTACTGATTTGCACGAACAAATACGTGAAATCGAAAGAGATGATATTGGTGGCATAAACTACGACATAGAACAGCTGCGTCTTGAAGAGCGTCGCCTTGAAATTGAAGGTAAACTGACACCAGAAGCCAAAGCCGATATTGAGCAACGCAGGCAAGAACGTAAACAGGACTTTGCCGAGTTCCAGAAACAATTGGATGAATTGTACAGCCAAATAAAACGTGACAGTGCTGTTTTTGAGTTGGTGGATGGGCGCACCATTAATGTGGCAGCCAATAATATGGTACGTGCTTTCCAGCCCAATAAAATGGGTGCGCTTGAGAAAACGGGGCATTACTTTGCCAAGCTAGGTGAGTTCATTTTTGATGAACCACGTGAAGCTAATACTGAAGGCGGTGTATTTCCGGCTATTTTTGGTACCGTGATGATGGTCTTGCTGATGTCGGTAGTGGTAACGCCACTGGGCGTAATTGCAGCGGTCTACATGCGCGAGTATGCAAAGCAGGGACCTTTAACCCGTACCATCAGGATTGCCGTGAATAATCTGGCGGGTGTTCCATCCATTGTTTACGGTGTATTTGGTCTGGGCTTCTTTGTTTACTTCCTCGGTGGCTCAATTGACGACCTGTTTTATCCAGAAGTAAAGCCTGCGCCCATGTTCGGTACACCAGGTTTGATATGGGCTTCATTGACACTTGCACTTTTGACCTTGCCAGTGGTTATTGTTTCTACGGAAGAAGGGTTATCGCGTATCCCAAAATCAATTCGTGAAGGCAGTCTGGCGTTGGGTGCAACTAAATTTGAAACATTATGGAAAACCGTGTTACCGATGGCGAGTCCGGCCATGATGACCGGTTTAATTCTTGCAGTTGCCCGAGCGGCAGGTGAAGTAGCGCCATTGATGCTGGTGGGTGTTGTGAAACTGGCACCAACTTTACCACTGGACGGCAATGCCCCGTTCCTGCATCTGGAGCGCAAGTTCATGCACCTGGGCTTCCATATTTATGACGTAGGCTTCCAAAGTCCTAACGTTGAAGCTGCCCGCCCACTGGTTTATGCCACAGCATTGTTATTAGTGTTAATCATTATTTTATTGAATGTGGCAGCCATTAAGATCCGTAATAATTTACGCGAAAAGTACAAGGCTCTTGAGCAGTAATTGAACTGCAGAGTTAAGATACTTTAAGCAACTGTAAAGGTGACAGACATGATACAAGATCAGACACAAGAGCTAAACGTGAATCAAGAATCGAAGACAGAAACACAACAGGCAGGCAAAAGCAATCAGTCACAGGGTTACAATCCAGTGGCCGATGAAACCATTGCCATTGAAGTTGAAAAGCTGAATCTTTTCTATGGCGATAAGCAGGCGCTGTTTGATATTGACTTAGAGATACCTGAAAAGAAGGTCACGGCATTTATTGGTCCTTCTGGCTGTGGTAAATCCACTTTATTGAGATGCTTCAACCGCATGAATGATCTGGTTGATATCGCTCGTACCGAAGGTCAGATTCGTCTCGATAATGAGAACATTTATGGTAAAGGTGTTGATGTTGCCGAGTTACGCCGTAAGGTTGGTATGGTGTTCCAGAAGCCGAATCCGTTTCCGAAATCGATCTATGAAAATGTGGCGTATGGTTTGCGTTTACAGGGCATTAATAAACGTCGCGTGCTGGATGAGGTCGTCGAGTGGGCATTGAAAGGTGCTGCACTTTGGGATGAAGTTAAAGACCGTTTGCACGAAAATGCTCTTGGCATGTCGGGTGGTCAGCAGCAGCGTCTTTGTATTGCTCGTGCGATTGCAGTGCAGCCTGAAGTTTTATTGCTGGATGAGCCCGCGTCGGCACTTGACCCGATTTCAACGCTAAAAATTGAAGAGTTGATCAACGAGTTGAAGAATGACTATACCATAGTCATCGTGACCCATAACATGCAGCAGGCGGCGCGTGTTTCAGACTATACTGCCTTTATGTATATGGGCGACATGGTTGAGTTTGATAACACAGACAAGATTTTCACCAATCCTGAAAAGAAAAAGACCGAAGACTATATTACCGGTCGTTACGGTTAATTTCAGGTTGGTGCGCTAAGATTGATTTCTGACCTTAATGAAGAAAGGTGAACGAGGTTTATTATGATGGATAACGAACACTTAGGAACACATATCTCTAAACAGTTTAATGCTGATTTAGAAAATTTGCGCGAAGAAGTGCTGGCGATGGGTGGTATTGTTGAAGAGCAAATCACTTTGGCGTTGGATGCTTTCACTAATAACGACAGTGATATGGCTGACAAGGTGATTGCTAACGAAAAAACGGTCAACGCCAAAGAAATGAAAATTGATGAGGCCTGTACCAAAGTATTAGCCAAGCGTCAGCCAGCAGCCGGTGACTTACGATTGATTGTCACCATTTTGAAAACGATTACTGATCTAGAGCGGATGGGTGACGAGGCTGAAAAAGTTGCGCGCATGGCAAAAGCCATTGCCAACAAAGAAGCCGCGCCTGCTCATGTCAAACTGCATTATGGTGCCTTGTTACACTTGGGCAACCACGTTAAGAAAATGCTGCATGATGCGCTGGATGCTTTTGCTCGAATGGATGTTGATTCTGCGGTGAACGTGGCCAAGTTGGATAATCAGGCGGATGAAGAATACAATGCGATTTCACGTCAGTTGATTACTTACATGATGGAAGAGCCACGTCGAATTTCTGAAGTGTTGGATTTTATGTGGTCTGCACGAGCGCTGGAACGCATTGGCGATCATGCCAACAATATTTGCGAATACGTGGTCTACCTGGTGCAGGGCGAAGATGTTCGCCATAAAAGCTGGGATGAAATGCAGCGTTTAGCAAAAGACGAATAGTAATTAGAAAGCTGAAGAGAAAAAGGAAAACACATGAGTGCAAAAGTTTTAATATTAGAAGACGAACGCGACATCCGTGAAATGCTCGCCTTTTGCATGCAACAGGCCGGATATCAGGTGGAGCAGGCTGCAACTGCCGAGCGAGTATTCGGATTGTTAAAAGAAGGATTTATGCCTGATATCATGTTGGTTGACTGGATGTTGCCAGGTGCATCAGGCGTTGAACTGACCAAGAAACTGAAAAAAGATCAGAACTATCAGGATGTCCCAGTAATCATGTTAACCGCACGTGGCGAAGAGGATGACCGCGTTCAGGGGCTGGAAGCCGGTGCTGATGATTATGTGGTGAAACCTTTTTCACCAAGAGAGTTGCTGGCGAGAGTTCAAGCCGTCTTGCGTCGTAGCGGTAAAGGGAATAATCCCAGTGAACAAATCTCGCATGGTAATATTCAACTGGACACCGCTGGACATCGTGTACTGATCAACGGTGAAGAAGTTCACCTGGGACCTACCGAATATAAAATCCTGCACTTTTTCATGAGCCATCCCGAGCGAGTATATTCACGCGGACAGCTACTTGATTCAGTGTGGGGACAACAGGTTGTGGTCGAAGAGCGTACGGTTGATGTTCACATCCGTCGCTTAAGAAAAGCACTGCAAGATTATAATGTAGAAAACTATGTGCAAACTGTGCGAGGATCCGGTTACCGTTTCTCGGCAAAGTAAATCAGCAAAAGGCGCGCAAACATCATGTGGACGAATCGTTACTGGCAAACCGAAGTATGGACACTGGCCTTTATCATTTTAGTGGTTGGACTGATTGGCTCACTGTTTGATCGTGCCGCTGCCTCCATTGCTGTTGTCATCTTTGCCTACCTTTTCTGGAACCTGGTTCAGCTATCCCGACTGTACAAATGGCTGGTTAAATCCAGAGCACTTTACCCGCCTTCTGCACCGGGTATCTGGGGAGAGATTTTTAATCACCTGTATGTTTTACAGCGTAAGCATCGAAAAGAACTTAAAAAGCTCAAAGGCATCATTTCAGAATTTAGAGCGTCTACCTCAGCATTGAAAGATGGCGCATTGATCATCAGTAATCAGGGTGAGATTCGTTGGTTTAACCGTGCTGCGGAACGCTTGTTGGGGCTTAAATCCAGTACCGATATTGGTCAGCGACTGTTTAACCTGTTGCGTCACCCCAGCTTCATCGAGTACGAACAAACCCGCGACTATAACAAACCGCTTATCATTAACTCGCCAGCCGATGAACGCCTGATTCTTAATATTCGCATCACGCCATACAATGACGATCAAAGACTGGTCATCATTCGTGACATCACCGAAAAGCAACATCTTGAAAGAGTCCGCCAAGACTTCGTCGCCAATGTATCGCATGAGCTGAGAACGCCGCTAACGGTGATTACCGGTTATCTGGAAATGCTGGATCCTGAAACCAATCCGCAATTGGAGTCAGTGGCCAAGCCCTTACAGATGATGCGTCAACAGGCCTTGAATATGGGGCATCTGGTCGATGACCTCTTGTTGTTATCCAAGTTGGATGCCAAAGCTGAAGAAAACGGCAAACAGGAAGTTGATATCAACTTAATGCTTGATAGTATTTGCGCCGAAGCTCGCTCACTCAGTGGCGAAAAAGAGCACCAGATACTTTTCCACTCACATGCCAATACCAATCTTTATGGTAGTGAAAAACAACTACGCAGCGCTTTCTCGAATCTCATCTTTAACGCGGTACGATACACACAGGCCAAAGGCCGAATCGATATCTTCTGGAAAGAAACCGACGATAGCTTGATTCTCGAAGTCCAGGATAATGGCCCAGGCATTGCTGAAGAGCACATTCCACGACTCACCGAACGCTTCTATCGTGTCGACACCGGACGTACGCGGTCGCAAGGTGGAACCGGCCTCGGCCTCGCCATCGTCAAACACGTCCTGGAAGGCCATAACGGGAAACTTAAAATCGAAAGCGAACTCGGCAAAGGCAGCACCTTTAGCTGCGTATTCGAGAAAGGAAAGTAAGGACAACAAATAAAAAAGGGCGACCATTGGCCGCCCTTGTAAGATAGACATAAAGCTTACTGGTCGTATTTTTCAAACACCAGGCAGGCATTGGTGCCGCCGAAACCAAAGCTGTTGCTAAGGACGCGCTTAATTTCTACACTATCTTCACGTTTCTGCACGATTGGCATACCTGCGGCATCTTCGTCAAGTTGCGTGATGTTTGCAGACGCTGCGATGAATTTGTCGCGCATCATGATTAGGCTGTAGATAGCTTCATGTACACCGGTTGCACCGAGTGAGTGGCCGGCCAGTGATTTGGTCGAACTGATTTTCGGTAGCTTATCGCCAAATACTTCTTTGATTGCTTTCAATTCTGCGGTGTCGCCCACTGGAGTACTGGTTCCGTGGGTGTTCACGTAGTCGATGTCACCTTTAACGGTTGCCAGCGCCTGTTGCATACAACGAACTGCGCCTTCGCCGGATGGGGCAACCATGTCGTAACCATCGGAAGTTGCGCCATAGCCAACCAGTTCAGCGTAGATTTTAGCGCCACGCGCTTTGGCGTGTTCGTATTCTTCCATCACCAAAATACCGCCGCCAGATGAAATAACAAAACCATCGCGCGTAGCATCATATGGGCGCGATGCGGTTTCTGGAGTGTCGTTGTATTTGGTTGATAGAGCACCCATCGCATCGAATAATAGGGTTAAGCGCCAATCTTCTTCTTCACCACCGCCTGCGAATACAATGTCCTGTTTACCCATGGCGATTTGTTCAAAAGCATTGCCAATACAGTGGGCGCTGGTTGCACAGGCTGATGTGATACTGTAATTAACGCCTTTGATTTTAAAAGGAGTCGCAAGACAGGCTGAAGTGGTGCTGCCCATGGTTTTAGGGACCGCGTAAGGGCCAACCCTTTTTACGCCACGCTCCAGTGCGATATCTACCGACTCAACCTGAGTGCCTTGTGAGCCACCGCCTGAACCGGTGATAATTCCGGTACGTATGTTTGAAACTTGATCGTCGGTTAAGCCGGCGTCTTCGATAGCCTGTTGCATTGAGATATAGGCATAACCCGCTGCGTCACCCATAAAGCGGACAACCTTGCGATCGATATGATCTTTTATGTCCATATCAGGTTTGCCAGCAACATGGCTGCGCAGACCTTTTTCTTTATAGATCTCTTTGAATTTAATGCCGGACTTGCCTTGCTTTAATGACTCGGCAACTTCTTCAACATTGTTTCCTAAGCATGAAACGATGCCCATGCCTGTAATAACGACTCTTTTCATAATGACGATACTATACTTAGATTCTGTTTAGTTTGGGTTAGAAGGATTCGACGCTGTCGAAAATGCCGACCTTCAGGTCTTCCGCAGTGTATATCTTCTTGCCGTCTACGGAAACCGAACCGTCAGCAATAATCATTTTTAGTTTGCGTCGGATCACACGTTTGATGTCGATACGATACATGACTTTTTTAGCCGCGGGTAGAACCTGGCCAAAGAATTTAATGTCACCGGAACCTAGCGCGCGGCCTTTGCCGAGTTCGCCCAGCCAGGAAAGGAAAAAGCCAGTGAGCTGCCACATGGCATCAAGGCCGAGACAACCCGGCATAACGGGGTCGCCTTTAAAGTGGCAATCGAAAAACCAGGATTTTGGTGTGATATCGAGTTCTGCTTCGATGAAGCCTTTGCCAAATTCGCCACCTTCGTTGGTGATCGTAGTGATACGGTCCATCATCAGCATATTAGGTAAAGGTAAGGGCGAAAGTTGGTTGCCCTGAGGTCCTACCAATTGACCATTGCCGCAGGCGATAAGGTCATCGTAGGAGTATTGATTAGTTTGTTGCATGAAACACCTTATGTGATGTGAGTTTACAATTGACCCCAAGGATTATCGTATTAGGGGTTAATGGGTAGGCATTATGCCTGTTTCTGGAGGTGATACTGGTTTGACCTTGTATCATAAAGGCTGATGGATTGTTGGATCGTTGATTGAGGTCATAAAAAAGGAAGGCTATAACCAGCAATCGCTTATTTGGGGGCGGAGCGATGCATGAATGTCCTATGGCTGTAGGGACAACTCATGAGTTGTCCCTACAAAAAAGTTTGGTGCGAGGTAGCATTGGTAGGTTGGATAAGGCGCAGCCGCCTTCCTACCTACCAATGGGATGACTAAAAGCTCAAGACGAGGCTGGCGGCGACGCTGCGACCGGGTTCTGCCAGTAGTGGCAGAGTTGGGTCATTGACCGGATAGTTGGCGACATTACTGTTGCGCCAGTAGGTTTTGTCGGTCAGGTTAAATATACCTAAGCTGAGTTGCAGGTCATCAGCTGGGAACCAGCGTATGATCCAGTCAAAGCTAGTGTAGCCTGGTGCTGAGAAGAGCTGATTGTCGCTGGCGTCATACAAGGATTTTTGTGACTTGCTTGCGGTTGCTATCAGGCGCGTTTCCCAGCCCATTGAGGTTGGCATATAGTTTAGCTCAACAATGGCCATTGGTGGGCGCACATCCGCAATCGGTTCGCCAGTATTCTTGTCTTCGCCACGAATATATTCCAGCTTTATATCGGTTGAAATCGTATCGCTGAAATAGTGCTTCAGTCTAAACTCGCTCCCTTCAATGATGACTTTGTCGCGGTTAATCGATTGGAAAATCATGGTGCCTGCATCAAATCCAACAAAGGCGCGGCTTTGGATAAAGTCACTATAACGATTGTGGAATAGAGCGAATTCAGCTTGGGTGTCAGTGCCGCGATATCGCAGCCCTGTTTCAAAGGTGTAGCCACGCTCGGATTTCAGATCAGGGTTGGAAATGGCACGTATGTTAAACATCGGAATATCAAGGCCAATATTGACATCAGCAAAGGGTGGCGCGCGGTGTCCACGAGCATACTGGCTGAACCATTCCATATTATTGCCAAGCGGCATAAGTAAGCCAAGCTTGGGTAACCAGGCATCGCTGGTCAGATTGGTTTTATTGGCATCCGGAAACCGGCTGTCGAAGAGCGGATCATTTTCCGCTTTCAGCTCGTAGTGCTCATAGCGCAGGCCGGGACTGATGACCAGGCCGTTGTTCCACAGCTCAATTTCATCGTGAATATAAACACCTAGCTCGCGCACTGTGCTTTTCGGAAAGTCGCGTAATGGAAACACTTCGCCAAGCACGATATTGGTGGTTTCGTTAGTGTCTAGGTTGGTCTGCGAAGCGTTACGCAGTTCGGTTAATTCAGTTTCGTTGAACTCAAAGCCATAGCCCAGACGCTGCGTTAAGTCACCACTGATGATACGTGTTTCAAGGTCGGTGCCAAGCCCCAGTGTTTTGTGGTCATAGTTAAATTCTCGAACCAGACTGACTGGCGTTGGCGCCAGCAGCCTTTCTTCGAAAGTGTCCTGTTCGGTATCGCTTTGCTGGTGCCATAGACGCCATGTTCCCTGATCGATAAAGCCAAGTTCGGTGAAATGATGATCAAGTAAAACACGGGTTTGATCGCGACTATCATCGCCAATCATCGAGGTGGTGTTGGCGAGGCGACCGGTGCCCAGCACTGCATTGATATCAGTGAGGCGTTCGTCTTCAAGGCCATCAATGGTCAGGCGGAAGCGGCCATAGTCGGTATTGAGTCCTGCACGAATCAGGCCAGCATATTGGGTCCTATTTTGCTCGTCAGCTGTAGTACCAGCAGGCAAGTTGGCCACATCCGCTTCATGGCCGTATTGCTTTGCCCCTGCAATCAGTAAAGAAAAATCATCTTGCTCAAAGGCGGTAGCCAGCGCCAGATTATAGCGGTCGCTGTCGGTGTTATAACCTGCTTTGAGCCAGCTGGCCTGACTTTCACCGTGTAAAATATCCGACGCATCCAGTAGATTCATGGCAACTACGCCACCAAGGGCTTTACTGCCATAAAGTGTTGATGCCGGGCCGCGCAGTACTTCAACGCGACTGACCAGGCCCAGCTCGAATAGCCCGCGCCCAGAATTAGCAAAGTTGCCAACGCTGTAGTTGTCGGCAATCGGTACATTGTCTACTACAGTTACAGTACGGTTGCCGCCAATACCACGAATTCTAAAGCCTCCATAACCAAAACGGGTACTGCTGTCGTCCACCTCAATTCCGGGCTCATAGCGCACCAGATCATCAATATTTAATGCAATATTACGTTCAATATAATCCTGATCCATGATAGTAACTGTGCCAGCCACCTGTGAAATATTTCGTGGCTGACGGTGGGCGACAATGGTAATGACTTCGGCCTCGTCATTTACTTGAGCTGTCTCAGCTGACCGCTCTTTCTCAGCTGAAGGCTCTTTGTCATCAGCAGGATTATTGTCAGCTGCAAACAGTGTTGTTGGAGCCGTGGTTAAAATGGAGGTGATTAAAGCGGTCAGATAAAGCTTAGCGGTAGCCTTTTTCAATATTTCTCTGTTCATGGGTTCTCGCTTACCCTGATGCGCGGGAGTTTTAGCTGATTCGAAAAAAAGCTAGCTGATGAGTCACCTGAGCAGGATGCTCTTCAAGCAGCTAGCTTTGTCCAAGGTTAGTAAATTTCGTTACGTGTATTATAGTTGTTGAACTTACCAGTTGGAGTTACGATTTTGGGGCCTTTGATGACGTGCTTTAGCTTACGAGTTTTGTCATCAACTACCACTATCGCAGACTCCTCCTTCATACCGCTCCACACTGAGAACCAGACTTCGTCGCCTGCCTTGTTGTATTCAGGTTGCACGATACGTTTTGGTCCAGGACCTAAGTCCGCCCATTCGGCAATTGGCAAGGTCTCAAAACCTGCATCAAGGTTATTGATGTCAAACACTGCCACTGACTGGCTGACATTGGTGTCAGGGTTCAATGGAGTATCCACCCACAAGTTCTTTGATTTAGGATGGGTCTTGATGAACAGCGAACCACCGCCTTGACCTTCAAGAATACGTACTACTTTAAAGGCGTTATCTTTATGGTTTTCTGGGTCAGTACCAATCAGAGTAATGTTGGCATTACCTAGAGCACTGGTTGCCCATACCGGACCATGTTCCGGGTCAATAAAGTTCGCACCACGACCTGGGTGAGGAATACGTTCAACAGGAACCAATGCTTCCAGTTCACGGTCTTCAGCATCCACTACCGCAATGGTGTCGTTTTCATTGGCCGCTGTCAGGAAGTAGCGTCTTGAGCTGTCCCAGCCACCATCGTGCAAGAATGGTGCCGCATCAATAGTAGTAACCTGCAAGTTATCGATATCAGAATAGTTGACCAGTTTGATTTGGCCAGTTTCTTTTACGTTAACGATAAACTCAGGGTGTTTATGTGAACCGACAATCGCCGCTACACGTGGCTCAGGGTGGTATTCCTGAGTGTCCACTGTCATGCCGCGAGTCGAAACAATTTTCTTAGGCTCAAGAGTTTCGCCATCCATTAATACATAGTGTGGTGGCCAATAGGCGCCAGCGATAGCGATTTTATCTTCGTAACCTTTGTAGCGTGAGTTTTCGACGGAGCGGGCTTCAAGACCAATTTTGATGGTTGCCACCACATCAGGCTTTTTCATATAGAGGTCAATCAGATCAATCTTGCCGTCACGACCAATGGTTGTGAAATAACGGCCAGAGCTTGAAGCTCGAGAAATGTGTACTGCATAACCGGTAGGCACATAGTTCAGCACTTTTTTGCTTTTGCCATCAATGATCGCAACTTCGCCTGCATCACGTAAAGTCACCGCAAACATGTCATCAATATCATAGTTGTGCTGTGGTTTCTTTGGGCGATCTTCGGGCTTGACCAACACTTTCCAGCTACCCTTCATTTCAGGCATACCCCATTCTGGTGGTACAGGTGGTTCGTGCTGAATGAAGCGAGCCATCAGATCGACTTCTTTTTCGGTCAACTCGCCGGAAGTGCCCCAGTTAGGCATGCCACGCGGTGAGCCGAAGTTGATCAGGGCTTTCAGGTAGTCGGTACCTTTTTTCTGCGTAATATCAGTCGTCAAAGGTAAGCCGGTGGCACCTTTACGCAATACACCATGACAGCCGGCACAGCGTTGGAAATAGATTTTTTGCGCAGTTTCGAATTCATCTTCAGTGATCGGTGGTGCTCCGGGGGTGACCACCATTTTGCTACCATCAACAGTCGATGGTGCCCCTTTATAAGCCACTTCAGCCGCTGTTGCTTCTGCATGCGGTTTGCCGCCAGAACGGTCACCAAGTCCTTCGCCAGCGCGAGCTTTTTTGACCTGGTCTTCAGTAACCTTGCCAAGACTATTGCCCCATGAATTTAGGACATAGTTGGCTATATCCGTGATATCGTCATCAGACAAATGCTGCATGGGAGGCATGACAGCGTTGTATTTCTGCCCTTTAACCTCAAGTGGTCCAGACTTACCTTTGAGAATAGTTTCGATCACATAGGCTGGTGTTAGATTGGGATTATCGGCGAGCGGAGGAAAAGCGCCAGCTAAACCCTGTCCCGTAGGTTGGTGACAGGCCTGACAAT
>NZ_JABURJ010000062.1 GCF_014762745.1 Kangiella sp. | reverse complement strand
CAGCACACCCACATGGCTGCGTTGCCCATGTTAATGAACAGATTGAATACGTTAAGAATAATATGCCAGCCGATGCCAAAACTGGCCCTAAGAATGTATTAGTGATTGGCTCATCAACCGGTTATGGCCTGGCTTCTCGAATTGTGTCGGCCTTTGGTTATGGTGCAAAAACATTAGGTTTGTTCTTTGAAAAAGAGCCCACCGAAAGCAAGCCTGGCACAGCTGGCTGGTATAACAATCGTGGTTTTGAAATGGCGGCCGACAAAGCAGGCCTTTGGCATAAGAGCATCAATGGCGATGCCTTCTCCAATCAAGCCAAAGAAGACGCCATTAAAATCATCAAAGAAGAAATGGGTAAAATCGACATGGTGGTTTACTCATTGGCTTCTCCTCGACGCCGGGACCCAGAAACGGGCGAAGTCTACAAGTCAGTATTGAAGCCTATCGGTGAAGCGGTTACCGAGAAAACCTTAAATACCGATAAAGGTATCGTGCACGATGTCAGCATTGAGCCGGCTACCGAAGATGATATTCAAAATACCATTAAAGTTATGGGCGGCGAAGACTGGGAGCTTTGGATGAAAGCTCTTGATGAAGCTGGCGTTCTGGCTGATGGCGTTAAGACCGTTGCTTATACCTACATCGGTAAGAAACTGACCTGGCCAATTTATGGTCACGCCACTATCGGTAAAGCCAAAGAAGATCTCGATCGCGCTTCACATGCGATTCATAACCACCTTCAGGAAAAATACAATGGCACGGCCAACGTTGCCGTTCTTAAAGCTGTTGTCACGCAGGCAAGCTCGGCAATTCCGGTAATGCCTTTATATATTTCCTTGTTATACAAAGTCATGAAGGAAAACGGCGTACACGAAGATCCGATCCACCAGATTAAAGGCTTAATCATGGATCAGATGTATGGTGAAAATGCCATTTATGATGATACCCGTCGTTATCGTCTGGATCTTAAAGAGCTTGATGATGCGATTCAAAACAAGGTTGAAGAGCTGTGGCAGATTGCCAATACTGACAACATCAATGAGATTTCAGACTACAAAGGTTATCAACACGAATTCTTCAAGCTATTTGGCTTTGAAGTAGATGGCGTTGATTATGATGCGGATGTAGACCCACGCATCTAAATCAGTTCACTGCTGATTTTTTAAAAAACCGGCAATTTTGCCGGTTTTTTTATGTTCCTTATAAATTTTCCTGATTCGTCTATAGCGCCTGTCATGCCGGCCTTCAGCGCATATTAGTGCTGACTTAATAACAAAAATATACTCTATTCCCTCCTCACTTTTGAAATTAATTTGGAACTCTCAAACTGAGACCTGTCGGACTTCATGAGGGCACGTTTGCCCAAAGTTTTTACTTGAAACCAAGATTTTGAAGTCACCAATGAGGAGATTTATGAGACTTACAACAAAACTTTTAGCACTTCCTTTAGCAACATTGTTCGCCGTAGCGACAGTACAGGCGAACCAGCCACCAGCAGCACAACAGCCAGCGCAAGTTGCTTCACAACAGAAAGTGATGGAAATTCAAACCAAATTAGCGAATGTTCAAAAGCAGGTTATTGAAGAAAATACTGAACTGAAAAAGAAACAGGAAAATCTGCAAGCCAGTTTCAATAGTGTCGCAGCAGAAGCAGGCTTCCCAAAAGAGAAAGAAAAGAAATTCGTAGAACTTCAGAAGAAATTACAAACAGCTGACCCAGCTTCAGAAGAAGCACAGCAAATGCAGGCGCAGTTGCAACAATATCAGCAGGACTTCATGAAAGCTCGTACAGCGATTATAAACGACCCTGAGTTGCAACAGAAGCAACAAGATTATCAATCAAGCCTGATAGCAGCCATGACGGAAAAAGAACCAAAAGTTCAAGCATGGATTCAAGAGTTGAACAGCATGCGTGGCGGTGTTCAGTAATCCAGACTTGATATCGACTTAAGTTCAAAATGCAAAAAGCCGTTTACTGCAAGGTAAGCGGCTTTTTTGTGCCTTGTGCTTTTACTGACTATTGGTATGGACAGTGCATGTATTAAAACCTGTGCGTAGGGGCGAGGGCCTAAGCGCCTGCCCAAAAGATCAAAGGCAGATTATGAATTAAATTCAGAATGACATGCTTTTGTGGTGTGCACTTTCTTGAAGTACAGTCATCCAGCGGCTGTGACCTCGGGATAACTGATATAATTGGTAAAGACAGTGCCTGTGTTACAACCTATACGTAGGGGCGATTCATGAATCGCCCGTACAAAGATAAGCATTCCTTTGGACGGACACACACAGGTCAGCCCCATAGAATATTCATTACAAAGCCTTACCTTACGATCAAATTCTGGTGTAGGTTGTCTCCCAACATCCAATCGGGCGAGCACAGCTCGCCCCTACAGTTTAACTCGAACTATTGTTTTCGTTGGATGATCTCTATTCCATACAAATAATAACGTAGGGTGGGCCTTGGCTCACCGAGATGAATATCACAACAATTTTCCAGCATCAGAAGATTTCTTACAGACAAAAAAAGAGCCCACCTTTCGGTGGGCTAATGGCTTGCGCATTGATAAGCTGCTTTCTATTCAGCTTCTAGCAGAAAGCTAGGCCCAATAGAATTTAGCTGGGGATAAAACACAATTGCTGTGTTCATCTATATAGTAAGCATAAAGCGTGCCAAAAATTTTATCTATTTGATTTAGTTGAAAAATGTTAACTGGTCGATCAGTTTTTGCATGCAAATTTGCAATGTTTGTAAAAGATTTTGACAAAATTACAGGTGAACTGGGTCTCAAGCTTTTTGGTCACTTCATCCAACCGAGCATTTGATACAACATGGCGATTCGTGTGTCGAGGCAACTTTCTTCCAGCACCGCCTGTTTTTGCCGTTCACTGATTGGCATGTATTCTGTTAGGCGTTCGAGCACAAAGCTCAGTTCCGTCCATCGTTCGGGCACATCAAGAATGTCGACCTGGGGATGTTTAGATAAATCACTGAGCAGATTCACCAGCTCAGACTGGTCATCTGTCATGGAGCGCTGTTCAATGTTGTCGAGCCAGGAAACGTTAGCGGTGATAAGCCTGTCGGGCATGATGGTTTGGCTGTTGATGCGAAAACGTTGCTGACCAACGCAAGTGATCAGCAGGAGTCCATTATCTTTCTGGTCGAAGTCGACAATTTCAACATAGGTTCCATATTCAAAAGGAGTTGCTGGAATGCCTGCTTCGTTGCCCTTTTTAATCAGGGTAACGCCAAAACCTTGTTGCTGTGATAATTGTTTGGCAATCATATCCAGATAGCGTTGCTCAAAGATTTGCAGTCTGAGCACGCTATCGGGAAAGACCACCCGCTGTAGCGGGAAAATAGGAATGACTCGATTGGCTTCCTGCTTAGGCACGCAGACCAGTACCTCGATTCAACAGGTAAATGGAAAGACTGGTTAGCGCTGCAATAAATGCCAGGATCAGAACAAAGGCTACGGTAATATCAATGTCCGATGCGCCGAGGAAGCCGTAGCGGAAAGCGTTGACCATATAAATAATCGGGTTGGCTTTTGATACGCCCTGCCAGAATTCCGGCAACAAACTGATCGAGTAAAAAACACCACCCAGATAAGTTAATGGTGTCAGAATAAAGGTCGGAACAATTGCCACGTCATCAAACTTGCGAGCGAACAGCGCGTTAAGGAAACCGCCAATTGCGAATAACACTGACGTTAAAAAGACCACACTGACAACGACAAAAGCGTTATAGATTTTCAGCTCCACAAAGAACGAGGCGATTATGGTGACAATCAGGCCAGTCAATAAACCGCGCAAAACACCGCCGCCAACAAAGCCAAACAGAATGACCCAGTTAGATACTGGTGAAACCATCATTTCTTCGACCGAACGCTGATATTTGGCACTGAAAAATGAGGAGACTACGTTGCCGTATGAATTGGTTATCACCGACATCATAATCAGTCCAGGCACGATATATTCCATATAACCGAAACCACCCATTTCACCAACACGGGAGCCAATAAGGTTACCGAAAATCACAAAATAAAGGGTCATGGTAATCGCGGGCGGCAGCAAGGTCTGGGTCCAGATGCGCGTCCAGCGAATGATTTCTTTGGTAACAATAGTTTGAAAAGCAACTAAATTCATGAGGCCTGCCCTCCTGCCTTATTTTCAGTCAGTCTGACAAACAATTCCTCAAGACGATTCGCCTTGTTGCGCATACTGAGTACCGTGATATTGTGCTGGCTGAGCGCAGCAAAGACACCATTAACGCCCGCGCCTTTATGCACATCCACTTCGAGAGTCGTATCGTCGCGACGACGCACTTCATAGCCCTGAATTTGTGGCAGCTGCTCCGGCAACCCAGTGGTATCCAGCACGAAAGTTTCCATGTCTAATTTTGCCAACAGCGATTTCATGTTGGTGTTTTCGACGATTTCACCATGATTAATAATCGCGATATTGCGACACAGACTTTCGGCCTCTTCAAGATAGTGGGTAGTCAGCACAATAGTAGTGCCTTTCTCATTCAAGTCCTGCATGAACTCCCACATCGAGCGACGAATTTCGATATCCACGCCTGCAGTTGGCTCATCCAGAATTAATAACTTAGGATCATGAATCAAGCCGCGCGCAATCATCAGGCGACGCTTCATACCGCCTGACAATTCTCTTGCCGGACTTTTACGCTTGTCCCACAGGCCAAGCTGCTCCAACAATGGCTGAGCACGTTTTTTGGCTTCTTTGCGGCCAATGCCGTAATAACCAGCCTGTTGCCAGATAATCTGTTCAACACCTTCAAAAATATTGAAATTAAACTCCTGCGGCACCAACCCCAGCATTTTTTTCGCATTGGTTAAGTCACTATCAATATCATGGCCAAACACCTCGACCTTACCGCCAGATTTATTAACCAGCGAACTGATAATACCAATAGTGGTGGATTTGCCGGCACCATTCGGCCCAAGCAATGCAAAGAAATCACCCTGCTCTACCTCAAGGTCAATCCCCTTCAAGGCCTGCACACCGTTTTTATAGGTTTTGCTTAAATTCGAAATGGATAATGCTTTTGTCATTTAGTTACCATGGTTGTGTTTGTTTCGGTGTGCCAAGGCACACCCTACAAATTTGTATGATTCTAAAGCTTGGGCAGACACATTGGTCTGCCCCTACCAAGAACTAATTTGTGCTGCCGTTAAAAATAGGGACAAGTCATAACTTGTCCCTACACAAGGCTCGGCACTTAATTTCCAGAATAGCCCCATCTATGACCTAAGGTGTGGTCAATATCCAAATGATCAAGGATCCGCGCCACCACGAAATCGACCAGATCTTCAATGGTTTTCGGTTCGTTATAGAAACCTGGCGAGGCCGGCATAATGGTCACGCCCATTTCCGATAACTTGGTCATATTCTGTAAATGAATCGTGTTATAGGGCATTTCGCGCGGCACCAATAACAGTTGTCCGCGTTCTTTAAGCACCACGTCGGCAGCACGTTCAATCAAGTTGTCTGATGCACCATGAGCAATGGCACTTAAGGTACCAGTGCTACAGGGGCACACGATCATCTGTTTCGGGGCGCTGGAGCCACTGGCGACCGGTGACATCCAGTTATCGCTGGAGAAGGCTTTTATTTTACCTTCAGCAATACCAAGGTGTTCGCTCAGTTCTTTTTCGATGACACTTGGCGCTTTGCTGACCTGTACCAGAACCTCAGTAGCAAACACCACACGCGCGGCACTCGATAGCATTAAATAGACAGTGTCATAATGATGTGTCAGCTGCTCCAGCAGACGCAGCGCATAAGGGGCACCAGAAGCTCCTGTCACCGCCAGCGTGATAGCTTTGCCAGTTTGCTTTAAACCCGTGTGCTCTAAAGAAGATTCGCTCATTAAGCCGCCAGTTGTTGCAGTAATTTCTGATGAATGGCACCAAAGCCGCCATTGCTCATCACAAGAATGTTGTCGCCCGATTGTACCATTTCCTTGAGCGAATTCAGTATCGAATCGACGTCTGGCAATATCTGTAGATTATCGAACTGATTGACCTGCTCTATCGGAAATTGCCAGTCAAACTCCGCGGGCTTATGGATAATCACCTTATCAGCACCTTTCAGAGAGGCAAGCAAAGTGTCTTTATGAATACCTGAGCGCATGGTCGCAGAACGCAGGTCTACAATGGCAATGACCCGCTGCTGGCCAACTTTGGCGCGGAAACCATCCAATGTCGTTTTTACTGCGGTCGGGTGATGCGCAAAATCGTCATAGACTTTAACCCCACCAGCTTCGCCTTTCAGTTCCATGCGACGTTTAACATTTTTAAACTCAGCAAGAGCATCACAGCAATGACTGGCAGGAACACCTGCATGACGTGCTGCAGCAATGGCGGCCAAGGCATTGTTCACATTATGCAGGCCAATCAAAGGCCAGTTCACCTCTCCCTGTTTTTGACCAGCGAAATACACCTCGAAATGACTGCCGTCATCTTGTAACAACTTATATTGCCAGCCCTGTTCGTCGCCAATCAGCTCTTTGCCTGACCACAGACCACGGTCAACCACATCCTGTAAATTAGCATCAGCTTTAGGATAAATGACCAGACCATTGCCGGGAACGATGCGTAACAGATGATGGAACTGGGTTTTAATCGCTTCAAGATTGGGGAAGATATCCGCATGATCATATTCGAGATTGTTCATGATCAGAGTACGCGGACGATAGTGAACAAATTTGGAACGCTTGTCGAAAAATGCCGTGTCATACTCATCGGCTTCGACCACGAAAAAAGGCGACTCGGTCACTCGCGCCGACAAACCGAAGTTCTCAGGCACACCACCAATTAAAAAGCCTGGATTAAGATTGGCATATTCCAATATCCAGGCCAGCATACTGGCAGTTGTAGTTTTGCCGTGGGTTCCTGACGCCGCCAGCACCCATTTGTCGTGGATGATATTCTCAGCCAGCCATTGCGGCCCTGAGCGGTACTTTAAACCCTGCTCCAGCACATATTCCACCGAAGGATTACCACGCGACATGGCATTGCCCACCACCACACAGTCGGTATGTTCAGGAATATGTTTCGGGTCAAAACCCTGAATCAGCTCAATCCCCTGCTCTTCCAGCTGAGTACTCATCGGCGGGTAAACATTCTGGTCGCTACCACTGACCGAAATACCGCGCTGTTTCGCCAGCAAGGCAATCCCGCCCATGAAAGTGCCGCAAATGCCAAGAATATGAATATGCATGTTATCGATGTTGTTTCTAAGATGTGGGGATAATCATAAGCGAAGCAGAAAAATCCGTCATCTATTGAAGCGATAATTCTCGAAATAAGGTAAAATCGCGTCAATTTTGTGGGTCTTATTGCCCTGCATTAACAAAATTCGATGAGGGCTCGCTCCCTCTCGATTGAAACTAAGTCAATAGAATGGCTCAATGGCGTTTCGAGCATTGCTTAGACAAGGCAGCGCTGATGACAAAAAGCGGAGTTTAGTAATCACTAAATGAGCATTTTTAGAATCAGCGCAACGCCGTATAAGCAGGCGCAGTAGGCAGAGAGTCATTCTGATAGAAGGTACTTTCAGGAAACATTATGGCTAAGAAAAAATACAACGCTTTTTACGCCCAATCTGGCGGCGTAACTGCAGTGATTAATGCAACCGCTTGCGGCGTGATTGAAGCGGCTCGCGCTTCTAAGAACATCGGTAAAGTGTATGCCGGTAAAAACGGCATTATCGGTGCACTTCGCGAAGAGCTGATTGATACCAGCAAAGAGTCGAAAAAAGATATTGCTGGTCTTAAGTTCACACCATCTGGCGCTTTCGGTTCTTGCCGTCATAAATTAAAAAGTATTGAAGAAAACAAGGCAGAATATGAGCGTTTAATCGAAGTCTTCAAGGCGCATGATATTCGCTATTTCTTCTATAACGGTGGCGGTGATTCGCAGGATACAGCACACAAGGTATCTCAGTTAAGTGAAACCATGGGCTACCCGATCACCTGTATCGGCATTCCAAAAACCGTTGATAACGATTTACCGATTACCGATAACTGCCCGGGTTTTGGCTCAGTAGCCAAATACGTTGCCGTCTCCATTCGCGAAGCAGCTTTTGATGTTAAGTCGATGGCTGAGACTTCGACCAAAGTCTTCGTCATGGAAGTCATGGGCCGTCACGCTGGCTGGATTGCTGCAGCCGGTGGCCTGGCTTGCGAAAAAGAAGGCGATGCACCTCATATCATTTTGTTCCCGGAAATTGCTTTCAACAAAGAAAAATTCCTTAAGAAAGTAGAGCGTACCGTTAAGAAGTTCGGTTACTGCGCGATTGTCGTTTCTGAGGGCACAGCTTACAAAGACGGGACTTTCCTGGCTGACGCAGGAACCGTTGATGCCTTTGGTCATAAACAATTAGGTGGCGTTGCCCCGGTTGTTGCCAACATGATTAAAGACGAGCTGGGTTATAAATATCACTGGGCTGTTTCTGATTATCTGCAACGCGCTGCACGCCACATTGCTTCGGCCACCGACGTTGACCAGGCTTATGCCATGGGTAAAGCGGCTGTTGAGTTTGCTGACGCTGGCAAAAATGCGGTTATGCCGACTATCGTTCGTAAGAACACCAAAAAATACAGCTGGACAGTTGGCGAAGCTAAGTTAGCCGACGTAGCTAACGTTGAGAAGATGATGCCACGCAGTTACATTACCCGCGATGGCTTTGGTATCACCGAAGAGTGTCGCCAATATCTACAGCCGCTAATTCAAGGTGAATCCTATCCGCCATACAAAAACGGCTTGCCGCAATACGTTGAGCTTAAAAATGAATTGGTAAAAAAGAAGCTTAAAACCAAGTTTAAGATTTAAATTTTAATTGGTATTGATGGGTTACGCTTTTCAAGCTAACCCATCCTATGATCAAGCTTTTTCTTTTTATAGGTTGGGTTAGAGGCGAAGCCTCGTAACCCAACACTCTGATTCTTCACTCCTGCTCCAAATTAAACTCAATCTTCACCGTCTGACCTTTTACTGATACAGGCTGCCCATTATCCATTGCCGGTCTGAATTTCCATTTCTTTAATGCAGCTATCGCTTCGCGGTCAAATGTCCTTCTTGGTTGCGCATCCATCACTTTAATATTCGACAAGGCGCCACTGGTATCCACGTCATATTGCAGCAACACCCAACCTTCAATGCCCTGGCTTGCAGCAATAATAGGATAGTTAGGCTGGGCCTGAAACAATGGCAAAGCGCTTCTGTTATCCAATAATTCCGGAGCGCCAAATGCGCCCGATGGCGTTGCGATACTGGCATCAAAAGGCTCAAAGTCTACTGTCGGAACTTCTGCTGTATCCACGATAGATGGCTGTAACGGCAGAGCATCACCAGCCGATGGGGCCACTGCTGGGGGTTGTGGCTCGGCCGGCCTTTTAGTGGTTGGCTCCTTCTCCGGTGGTAACGGAGTCACTTCAACTGGTAGCGATGCCTGCCTCTCTGGAGCTTGATGATCACTCTTAATCAACTTGCTCATTAATAGCAGCAAGACAGCAGTCAAGATTAAGCCAATAAAACTGGCGCTTATAATTTTCATACCCTTCTCCTTTGTTCTTATCAAGTTTGTTGTTCACTAATACAAACGGCTCTATTGGAAAAAAGGGTTAATTTATTTTTAACAATGATTCTAAAATCAGTTAGAGTAAGGCCTTTGAGGGATATATATAATTATAAGCAATGTTACTAATACCAGCCGAAAACCGAATTTCAAAGCAAAACCCGCCGATTCTGACGGTTCTTATCATTCTCGCAAACATCATTGCGTTTTTTGCACTACAGACCAATGACAACGACATTTTCTATCAAGGTATAGAATACTACCTTGAAAAGGATATGTTGGAACTTGAGCGAGATGCCCTTGAAGATTATTCATTAGAGGAGAGAGGCGAACTATACGATGCTTTGCGTAATCCTAATGTACCTGAAGAGTACTTAGTTCAATCGGTTCTACTCGACCAAAAATTTGCACAATACATAACGTCTCGTACAGATTACTCGGTGGAATGGCGCAATAAACGAGAAGAGCTTGAGTCCATCCTTAATGAAGCATCCATTTTTAAGTATGCCTTTTTCCCTTCAGATCCCAGTATCTTTACCGCTTTTACCCATATGTTCATGCATGGCGATATTAGTCACTTGATAGGCAACATGATCTTCCTGTTTTTGTTTGGCTATAACCTCGAATTATTAATGGGTCGCACCAAAATGTTTACCACTTATATCCTGTCAGGATTAGTAGCGGTAACCTTCTTCGCTATCACCACCGATGACAAGTTTGTGCCACTTGTTGGGGCATCAGGTGCTATTGCAGGTCTGATGGGAGGATTTGCAGCCTGGTATGGGCTGAAGAGTATTCGCTATTTCTACTGGGTTTTTGTGATCTTTAATTATGTTCGATTACCTGCTGCATTAGTCTTGTTTTATTGGCTGGCAAAAGAATTAGTGCAGGATAGTATGAGCAGTGACAATGTTGCCTATATGGCTCACTTCGGAGGATTAGTCGGTGGCGCCATTTGTGTCTGGCTACTTAAGTTAATCAAACTCAATCCTAAAGCAGCCACCGCGCAGGGCACCAGTGAATTTATTGACATACCGGTAAAAGACGATACAGCGGAACGTATTGATGAGCATTATCGTAAAGCTCTTGAAGCCACACAGAGCCTTAACTTCGAGCAGGCTAAGACTCATTTCTATGCAATTTTGCGCGATCAGCCTTATAACAAAGATGTGTTAAGCCGACTCTATAACCTGGAAAAAGCATCCCCGGAAACCAGTCGCTATGCCAGTTTATGCGCTGATATTATGCAATCCTCTGTTTATAATGACTCTTTGGCGCCACTAGCCGAACAGTGTCTGAATGATTTAAAGCATAATGGTGTTGGCTTCAAGCCGATTCCAGCCAAAACCTTATTGGACTTTGCCCGTAAACAGGTTCGCCATAAAAAGACTGAACCCATCAAGCCGATCATTTCGTTGCTGGTTCAGCACTATCATGATTTGGATAAATTGCCTGACCTGCTATTGCATTTTGCTTTTGCAGCCGGACAAAATGGTGACTGGCAGGGTAAACAGAAAGTCTTAGGATTTGTCAGCCAGAAGTATCCTGATACTTTTGCTGGGCAGGAAGCAAAAAAAGCGCTACAGGAAAGTTAAACCTGTAGCGCTTTTGCATGATTATTGGCTGATCGATTTATGTGTTAGGGATTTATGTGTTAGGACTCAGTGTCTGCTTCATGTTCATACAAACGCCCAACAATCTTTCAGCCTCAGTTTTATGGCTGCCGTGCGGGAACTTGGCAAGCAACTTGTTAAGCAAGTCTATCGCCTTATCATCATCATTCATGACTTCAGCATAAAATTTAGCTTCCGCAGATAGGGCTTTGGCTAGATCCGGATCCTGTCCAAGTCTGTCATGCATGTCAGTAGTCAGTTTTTCAACCACTGGCAACAGCTTTGGATTACGAATGGCACCAATTAATACAGCCCGAGCATTAGCATTCATCGGTTTAAAACGAGGTTCAAACGAATCAATCTCTTGATAAAGAGCTAAAGCATTCGGGGCGTACTTAAACAGATCCTTCTGGTCATAGTAGGCACGCGCAGCTTTAACGGTTGCTACTGGATTCTTACGCGCCATATTTAACTTAATGAGTCGCTCCAGAGCTTGTGCACTGTATTGTGGATTCTTAGCAGTTTCATACAAAGCCGCTTCAGCATCATCAAAGCGCCCTTCCTGAATATAGACATCAGCATGCGCCAGTGTTCTTAACTCAGGAATCGGCTGAACATTTTCATTATTCATAATTTGCTCAGCATCAATGCCATAACCCAGTTCTGCGTGGTATTGATAAACCACATAGCCAAACATACTGAACATCATGATGTAGAAAAACGCTAAGGCTCCATAAATTAATGGATAGGAGAGAAACTCAGGTAACCAGAAGTAAATGGTATTTTGTGCAAACTCAAGACCGACACCGATCAGATAAACAAACAGCACCAATAACAAATAGGGCCAGCCAATACCGGTAACAGTTCTAAGCAAGTCTGAGGGATTTACTGCAGCGCCAATATCTTTCACCATGCCTAGATTTATCATCATTGCAGGAAAGAAAAACCCGATAGCTGCGACATATATAAAAAGGCCAGTTCCGCCGCCTGACAAACCTATCAGAATACCTGCACCAATTAAGACCAGATACAGACCAATGACTTTCCCAGTCATATTGTTTGAGTTATTTAGAGAGACCTCTTCGTGACTCGGTGCATCAAATTCACCTCGGGCAACTTTCGTTAAGACACTAAATACATAAGTAATCCCAACCGAAAAAAGAGCCAATATGAGTGCAATATTGATTAGCCAGATGGGGATGAAGCTGTTAATGATACCCACAACAAAAGCTATCGCCATGAAAATCCCAAGAAAATTCATCGCATTTTTTTGGAAAGGATAGCCGTTGAATAGGCTTAATTTATTCCAAAATGGTTCAACCTGATCGCTGATACCATAGGAATCCATATGGTTACGACACAATAAACAGCGCGGAGCATGCATTCCGGGTTCAACGTCGCAGCAGTCAATACAGAAAGGTGTATCGCAGTGATTACAATGCCATAGTGCTTTTTTATGTAGATGATATTTACAGTTCATACCTAGTCCTTGAACATCAATTTATAAGAATAATTGGTTTTTATGATTATTTTTTGAGACGCACCAGCCACTTTAGCAAAGGTTAGGCAAAATATGAATTTTCTGCGTGTATCGAATTGTAGTTAGCAAGGACAAAGCAAACCCAAAACACCAGGTAGGGGCAGACCGATGTGTCTGCCCTATATAAAGCCAAGAGCAGATCCTGACTTTCGTCAGGATGACCAACTCTGGGCTAGTGCCAAACTTAAAATAAAGGAAATAGCTGTAGCCTCGATAGAACATCGAGGGGCAATCAAAGTTATTGCAGCTAAATTAACAAAACCACTGGATCCCGCGGTCACAGCCGCGGGATGACAGTTTTTTTAAAGTTAAAGCACCAGACATAAGAAGCGAAATGAATTTGCCTTCTGGCGCGGCAAATGGGCTGGTAAATTGAGGAGTTCACAAGTAGTGAATGACTAAATTAACCAGCAATGCACCTACCCTAAAATGTGGGAAATAGCTCAAGTACGAGGCAAAACGTGAAGCGAGCTTGGGAGTTTATAAAAATAAATGATCAAGCTCGCTGAGGGTTTCATTTACTGCACTACGCTCAAGAAGCGAAATAAATTCGCTCTCTGGCGCGGCAAATGAGCTGGGTAATTGAGGAGTTCACAAGTAGTGAATGACGAAATTAACCAGCTCATTTAACAATGCCAGAAGTGAATTTAGACGCTTCCTACAGTAATGGGGCGATGACCAAGGACACAATCGCCATAACATTAATAAGAATATTCATCGATGGCCCCGAAGTATCCTTGAAAGGATCGCCTACGGTATCGCCGACCACTGTCGCGGCATGAACATCCGAACCTTTACCACCGAAGTTGCCTTTCTCAACATGCTTCTTAGCATTGTCCCAGGCACCACCGGCATTCGCCATCATCAGCGCCAGCAATACGGCACTGACCAGAGCACCACCTAGCATGCCACCCAGTGTCTCGGCACCTAGCAGGAAGCCTACTAATGGCGGCGCTGCAACGGCAATAACACCAGGCAGAATCATTTTCTTTAAGGCCGCATCGGTTGCAATGGCAACGCATTTTTCAGTATCTGGTTCAGCCTTGCCTTCGAGTAATCCTGTGATCTCTTTAAATTGACGGCGGATTTCATGAATCATGGCGAAGGCTGCATCACCGACCGCAGTCATGGTAATTGATGCAATCAGGAACGGTATCAGACCACCGATAAATAAGCCCATCAATACCTGCGGATCACCAATGTGCAACACAAAGTCATCAGCACCATGCTTGGCGTTCAAAGTTTCTACAAAGGCTGCAATGATCGCAAGAGCTGCCAGTGCCGCTGCGCCAATGGCAAAACCTTTACCAATCGCAGCTGTGGTATTGCCCAGCTCATCCAACGAGTCTGTAATTTCGCGGGTTTCTTTACCGAGGCCACCCATTTCAGCAATACCGCCTGCGTTATCAGCTACCGGCCCATAAGCGTCAATGGCCATGGTGATACCCACTGTCGCCAACATACCGACTGCAGCAATACCGACCCCATAAAGGCCCGCTAGCTCTGTTGAAATAAAGATGATTGCCGCAAGAGTCAGAACTGGCACAACGACAGATTGCATGCCAACTGCCAGGCCAGAAATCATAACGGTTGCAGGACCTGTTTCGCCCGACTTGGCGATATGACGGATGGGTGCGCCTGAAGTGTAATACTCAGTGACCAGACCAATGATGATCCCGCCGACAGCTCCACACACCACTGCGAACCAGACATTGTTTGATACATCCATATTCTGCAGCAAGAAGTAGGCTGCTATAACAAACAGCACCGCTGCACCGATGGTGCCAACTCGCAGAGCCACTTCTGGCTTGTTGCTGGACATCAGTTTAACAATCATGATGCCTAGAATTGAGCAAATCAGCCCGACAGAGGCTAGTGCTAATGGTGTTGCCATCAATACATTCTGCGCACCTAAATCTGAAGCACTCATGGTTGCAGCAATCGCAATTGATGCGATCATGGCGCCGCAATAGGATTCAAAAATATCCGAACCCATACCGGCCACATCACCTACGTTATCACCGACGTTGTCAGCGATCACACCTGGGTTTCGCGGATCATCTTCAGGAATCCCGGCTTCAATTTTTCCCACCAGATCCGCACCAACGTCAGCCGACTTGGTAAAGATACCACCGCCCACACGACTGAATAATGCTACTGAGGAAGCCCCCATACCAAAGCCATGAATATAGTGAGCAGATTCCGGGTCACCGCCAAAGTACCAATAAAGCCCGCCAAGACCAATCAAACCCAGCGATGCCACGCAAAGGCCCATGATTGAGCCACCAAAGAAAGCAACGCTTAATGCTTCTGCTGCGCCTTTGGTATGCGCTGCTGTAGTGGTTCTAACGTTAGCTTTGGTTGCTGTGTACATACCGATATAGCCAGCCAATGCCGACGATACTGCACCCACTGCAAATGCTAATGCCGTATAACCTCCCAGAGGAGAAAGCCAGAGTATAATAAGTAAAATGCCCGCAAACATGGCGAGCATTCTATATTCTCTATTCATGAAAACCATGGCGCCAGAATGAATGGCGTCACCAATTTTCTTAACCTTGTCTTCGCCTTCCGGATATTTTTTTACGACGAAATAAATGATAAATGCAAATGCCATCCCAATTAGACCTAAGAGCGGTGGCAATATCATGTTGTCTGTCATACATCCCCCATTGTTGTACTGAATGTTGTATTGATATTTATATCTTTGATTGTTATCGGTTTTTTACAAACCTCGAATTCAGTCTATAGCAGTTTTTCGCTTTGTACAATTTTTATGCAATATGTTCACCGATTATTCAATTTATTTTGTGAACAAAGGCCGTTATAATACGCGCCCTTCAAAGACTGAACGGATTTTAGGCTCCACAAGAGCACCGTTCATCGGGTTAACTCTCCTAACACTGAAAGGTAAAACAATGAGCTTGGACAATGTAGGTGCGGGTAAAAACGTACCGGAAGAAATTAACGTCATTATCGAAATTCCAGCACACAGCGATCCGATCAAATACGAAGTAGACAAAGAAACCGGCGCTTTGTTTGTTGACCGCTTCATGGCGACCTGTATGCACTACCCAACAAACTACGGTTATGTGAACAAAACCTTGTCAAAAGACGGCGACCCAGTAGACGTATTGGTTCCAACACCTTTCCCATTACTTCCTGGCTGTGT
>NZ_JABURJ010000070.1 GCF_014762745.1 Kangiella sp. | reverse complement strand
TCAAAGATATAGAGTAGTACGTCGAGTACGTCTTCTTTCATTTAGCTCTCTTCTGAGGTTACTGGCCAGGCCAGGTTAAAATGCTAGAGTAAAGCTAGATATACTACATGGTCTCTGTACTGATGCTTAACGGAGTCGCTGATAACCACCCGGTACGCTGGCTATGTAGTCATTTAATTCTAACAACAATAACATGTGGCTGACTACCTCTATTTCAAGTCCGCTGCGCTGAATAATAGTATCGACACTGGTGGTGCTATCATCAATGAACTTGAGCACGTCCTGATATTCTTCTTCTAAAACAATATCTTGTGCTTCTTCTTGCTGATTTTGCTCAGTTTGCCAGCTAGCCAGCGCCCCCAGCTCTTCAATAATTTCTTCGGCAGTTTCTACCAGCTTGGCACCCTGTTTGATAAGACTATGACAGCCTCTTGCTAAAGTGTTATGAATCGAACCGGGAATAGCAAAAACCTCACGACCCTGCTCCATTGCCAGCCGTGCTGTAATTAATGAACCGCTACGGATTGCAGCCTCTACCACCAGGGTTCCCAAACTCATGCCACAGATAATTCTATTGCGCACCGGAAAATTGCTGGCATTAACTGGCGTGCCCAGTGCAAACTCGGATACCAGCGCCCCCTGCTCACTGATCTGAATTGCCAGCTCTTTATGTCGCGCCGGATAAACCCGATCAAGACCAGTTCCCACCACCGCAATCGTTGGTTGCTTCACATCCAAAGCTGCTTGATGCGCAATACCATCGACACCCAACGCCATACCGCTGGTGATGACTGCTCCTGCAGCCGCTAATGTCTTAGCAAACTCACGAGTGTTTTCTTTACCCTGAGCGGTCGGATTTCGGCTGCCGACTATCGCTATCTGGTGACGGTTAAGTAAACTTTTATCGCCATGGACAAACAGCAGCTTGGGAGGATCTGGAATTTCTTTTAACAGGGCAGGGTAATCTTTACTGGTAATAGGGATGAGGTGCTTGTGCTCAGAGTCAAACCATTCCAGATCCTGTTCAATCAACTGATCAGTCACTGAGCCAAGCTTTTTGGCCAGGCCAGCACGGAAACCATGTTCCTGCAATGATGAATCAGAGAGTTCAAATAAACGGGCAAGCGAATTACCAGCCGCTAAAAAGGCCAGTAGTTTATTTGCACCAATATTAATATGAGAAAGCGCCAACCAGTGGCGCAATTCGGTTTGTTCCATAATGTTTAACCACCGTCCTTGGTGAAGAGATCTCTTTTTACGTTAACTTTTAATTAAAATGCTAATCGTTAAATTAGTATGGGTTACGTGCAATATCAAACAAATGAATCGGACGCGTTGCATTCATGATCAATGCCAGGCTAACCTTGTCATAGGTTCTGAAAATCATCAAGGTGCCCGCATGTTCTTCTGGCAAAGTTACTTCCGCATCACCACCGCGTTCGGCCGCGATTTCATCATGAATCTTTTTACCACGCTGATAAACGCTAAGCACATGACCTTCTTCCAGACCATCACGCGAACCTTTATTCAAAGTTACTACATTATATTGACCAATCTGAGTAACACCGTCATAGACAGAGATGATTTGCGCTTTAACATCAGTTTCTGGAGCACGCGGTGCATAGACCGGAGGTAATGGATTTTCATTACGAGGAAGCGCCACATCACCTTTTAAAACTTCCAATTTTGACTTTTTAATGGTCAAAGTTGAAGGATCGCCTTCGCGACTAATATTTCCGTTGGCAAGATATCGAGCTTCAACACCCAACAACTCATCGGTTTCAGGATCACGATACTCTTTACCTTTTCGATACAATCCATAAGCGCTGCCTGAACCAGCACTCAAGCCACGGATATAAACTCTGTCACCAAAGCCGCCGCTGATTAGACGCTCTTCTTCTAAATCGACAACGTAAGGAGCTGTCTCAAATACAGAAGGATCAACAACCATTTCATCAATGAGATAAGGTTTGATCATGCTTAATGGAATAGTGGTGATAGCATCGCCTTCAGAAAGCACGCGCGCTTCCGGACGTAGCTTTATGGTGCCATCACTTGCTTTAACAATGTAAGGCTTCCCGTCGATATAAACTAATTTAAGGATATCACCAGGATAAATTAGATGAGGATTTTCAACCTTAGGATTAACGTGCCAGATTTCCGGCCATAACCATGGATCGGTCAGGAAAGTTGCCGAAATGTCCCACAAAGTATCACCTTTCTGGACCACATAAGTATCCGGATGATTATCACGCAACTCGGCTGTCTGCGCGACTCCCCCAAATAAGACCGCTACCGAGGCAGTCAAAGCAATTATTAATTTTTTCATGGCTTTCCTTTGTAATTAACTGATATCGGATCCTATTGCGCTTACTATACCTCGAAAAAAAGCAATAGGAAATAGCCAAAACCCGACCTTCCAGCCAGCCTACAGGCCTTATCCGACAAGGTCAAAGTCTAAAAGGATCATCATCTTATCAACATTTCTTATCACATTACTACAACTTAATCACAGTCTAATCATAATTTTAAGCACTATCGCATTGATTTACTCTTTAAAATGGTCTTTGTCGTC
>NZ_JABURJ010000128.1 GCF_014762745.1 Kangiella sp. | reverse complement strand
ATTTATTCTCATACGATTGATTTTTAAAGAAATATTGACGAAAATCGGGCAATTAAGCCCGATTTTTGTATCTGCTTCAGGAGTCCAGTTATTAAAAACCTATTTACGCGGGGACCATCGCTAGTTCTACAGCTTATTATTACGCTGTTGCTTGCTTGCGTCCTGATGGTTCTGGACTATCGATATGGATATTTGAACAATGCCCGAAAAGTGGCGGCGACTTTTCTCTCACCTTTATATTTCCTCGCTAATTTACCCAATGAGCTGGCGGCCTGGGCGGACAATAATATTGTCAGCCGTAATGATCTGATTGATGAAAATCGTCAGCTTAAAGATGAGGTTTTGATCCTCAAGGCACAGAATCAACGCTTGATTGGTCTTGAGTCAGAAAATGCACGTTTGCGTTCCTTGCTTGGCTCATCGCGTTCATTTCGTGGCAAGCGCTTGATTGCAGAAGTCTTAAATATTGATAGCCAACGTTTTTCTAATGAGCTGCTGTTAAATAAAGGTAGCTCGGATGGCGTCTTCCTCGGACAGCCAGTGGTCGACTCAGAAGGGGTGATGGGGCAGGTTGTTGAGGTGTCGCTGACCACCAGTCGCATGATTCTGCTCAATGACCAAAAACACGCGATACCGGTCCGTAATGATCGCAATGGTCTGAGAGCCATCGCACAGGGTGATGGACAGATGCTTCACTTGCGTCATTTGCCGAACACTACCGATATTCGTGAAGGTGACCTCTTGTTAAGTTCTGGCTTAGGAGAAAAGTTTCCTGATGGTTATCCGGTCGCTAAAGTGATTTCTGTTATTAAGCAAACCGCACAACCCTATGCACAAATCATCGCAGAGCCAACGGCGAATATTAATACCGCCAATCACGTTCTGCTGTTATGGCCCTATGAGCCAATGGAAAGTTCCTCTGATGAAAACCAACCAGAGTCGGAGGAGAACTAGGCCATGAAAAGCATTAAGAACGAAGTTAAACATGGAACCTGGGTAATTATCCTGAGCCTGATTATTGGCATGTTACTGGATATATTTCCGTTACCTGAAAGCTGGCAATCCTTTAGACCAAGCTTTACTTTTTTGGTCTTGAGTTACTGGATTATTGCGCTTCCTCATCGGATTGGTTTGCTGTGGGCTTTTATCACCGGCCTGGCGCTTGATGGTTTACTTGGAACCTCATTGGGTTTGCACAGTTTTGCCCTAGCCGTATTAACCTTTATTTTGCAGCTCAACCACCAGCGGCTGCGTCTGTTTCCACTGTGGAAGCAGGCTCTGACTATGGCCATTTTAAGTGTGCTGTATTTTGCTGTCGTTCTATGGCTGGCTCGCCTGACAGGAAAGCCAGAAAGCGATAGCTGGTATTGGATGGCGACTATAACGAATGGTTTGTTGTGGCCCTGGTTATTTATCTTGCTACGAGATATTCGTCGTTACTTCCATGTGGTGTAATTGTGTTTCATGGTTGTGCTGTCGTAGTATCTGGTATAACAAATTACAGAAAACTTTTGTCAGCTCGCCCTATCAGGAGGCTTGATGTTTGAGCAAATTTATTTGGCTTCCGCTTCTCCACGTCGAAAAGAATTACTGACTCAGCTTGGTGTGTCATTTATTCAGGTGGCTAATGATTTTGATGAAACGCCGCTAGCGAATGAATCCGCGACAGACTATGTGAAACGGCTGGCCATTGGTAAGGCGCGCTCTGCACAACCCTTTTGTGATGCTGATAAATCTCTGCCAATTCTTGGCGCTGATACGATTGTGGTTTTAAACGATCAGTTTCTTGGTAAACCCGCGGATCTCGATGAAGCTAAGTTGATGCTGAAACAGTTATCGGGAAAAACACATCAGGTCTATAGCGGTGTTGCTTTGTGTTATCAGGACGAGGAAGCCTGGCAAGTTTCAAGAAGTGATGTCACCTTCGGTCATATATCCGAACAGACCATAGATAGCTATTGTGCAACCGAAGAACCATTAGGCAAAGCTGGTTCATACGCAATTCAGGGAGTAGCAGGTAGTTTTGTTACTGGGATCAATGGTAGTTACAGCGGCATCGTTGGGTTACCATTGTATGAAACCCGAATTCTGTTAGAGCAGATGAGGGTTGGCTATTTGCTGTCACCTCACCTCAAGAAAGAGGTTCAATAAATCATGCGTGATGAAATTTTAATTAATGTCACACCACAGGAAACGCGAGTTGCCTTAGTGGAAAATGGCGTGTTGCAGGAAGTGCATCTGGAGCGCACGACCAATCGTGGTATTGTCGGCAATATCTATAAAGGTATTGTCCGTCGAGTAATGCCGGGTATGCAGGCAGCCTTTGTCGATATTGGGCATGACCGAGCCGCGTTCCTGCATGTGGCGGATATTATCGCGATTAAAAGTGATGAAGATAAGCAGGCGGTAGAAGGATCGGAATTGCTGGATAAGCAGCAATCTCACGAAGCCGATATAACCACTTTGTTACACGAAGGACAGAAGATTATCGTGCAGGTCATAAAAGATCCCATCGGCAGTAAAGGTGCACGACTGACAACTCATATCACGATTCCATCGCGTTTTCTGGTGTTGATGCCGGATAATCCTCATGTTGGTGTCTCGCAGCGCATTGAAGATCTGGAAGAACGGACGCGGCTGAAAGATTTATTGGCGGATACCGATTTTGGTAGCGACACTGGATATATCATCCGTACTGCAGCCGAAGGGGCCAGTGATATCGAACTGGATCGTGATGTGAAGTTTTTATCCAAGTTGTGGAACGGTATCAGCGAGAAAGCCAAAACCGCAAAAGCGCCTCAACTTATTCATGAAGACCTTGCGTTAGAATTGAGAATCATGCGCGACATTATCGAGGATGATATTGAGCGTGTTCGAGTGGATAACCAACAAAGCTTCAAACGTATTCAGAACTTCGTGCTCGAGTTCCTTCCTGAAATTAAAAATCGAATTGAGGGATATGAAGGCGAGCGTCCGATTTTTGATCTTTACAATATTGAAGAAGAGATCAAAAAAGCGTTGGAGCGTAAAGTGCCCTTAAAGTCTGGCGGTTATCTGATTATCGATCAGACTGAGGCCATGACCACTGTTGATGTGAATACCGGTGCGTTTATCGGCCATAAAAATCTCGAAGAAACTATTTTCAGAACTAATCTTGAAGCAGCAACTGCATTAGCCAGACAACTGCGTCTGCGTAACCTCGGCGGTATCATCATTGTCGATTTTATTGATATGCAGGATGAGGAGCATAAGCGACAGGTATTACGTACATTAGAGAAAGCGGTGGAACGCGATCATGTTAAGACTTCTATTTCAGAAGTTTCAACTTTGGGCCTGGTCGAGATGACTCGAAAGCGTTCCCGCGAAAGTCTTGAGCGATTAATGTGTGAGCCTTGCCAGCAATGCAATGGACGTGGTTTTGTCAAAACGCCAGTGACAGTCTGTTATGAAATCTTCAGAGAAATCAGCCGGGCTTCGCGCGCCTATGATGTACAAAAGTTTTTGGTGCTGGCAAATCAGGAAGTGATTGATTGTCTGCTGGATGAAGAAGCCAGTAGTCTGGCTGAACTGGAAGTGGAGATTGATAAGCCCATTCGTTTGCAGGTAGAGGGGCTGTACTCTCCCGATCAATTTGACGTTGTATTAATGTAATACGGAAGTCGAATGATTAAAGGTATCATCATAAGAGTTCGTCGCTGGCTAACCAGGTTACTCTGGTTGGTTTCGATACTAGTGATTCTGTTTGTTCTGCTAGTCTCCGTAATCAAACTCATTCTTCCCTATTGGCTTGATGATAAAGCGACCATAGTTGAGTTGGTTGAAGAGCAGATTGGTGGAGAGTTTGATTATCAGCAGTTGGTGGTTGATTGGACGCGATTTAGACCAACGGTTTATCTTGAAGATCTCAGTTGGAAAAGTGATGACCATAGAATTCAGGTTAGCAGCGAACGTAATTCGATCGAGTTAAACCTATGGCAGAGCCTGATTGATGGCTATCTGCAGACAGAATCAGTTGAGGTTAATGGCGTTAATTTAAGTTATACACTGCTGGAAACCGAAACCCCAACTGATACTCAGCCGAGTTCCGATGTATTGTCTAATATTTCACTGGCCCGCTTAAAGCTGGCACTCAATTTGCATCCAGAAATTTTGCAGCAACGAAAGGTTTCACTTAGAGATGTCGCTGTGACACTGCGCCATCAGGGTAATAGTCGAACTGTGTTTGCACCGCTGATTCGTTTCACTAAGCTGGGCGATGAGCGTCAGTTAATTATAGATGCTCGCAGTCAACTATTCTCCAGTGGGCGATTTGTAATCGAAAGCTGGGGCCAGCCATTTGCTGATAACAGTACCGTCGATCTTTATACCTCTCTGGAAGACACTGACATCAAATCTTTGGCAACCTTCTTAAATCAAAAACAAGATTATCCGGTTGATCTGATTAATGCTGAAATTTGGCTGACCTATGAAGGGGAGCGTCCGGTGGCCGGTTATAGCCAGGTGTTAGCTTCTGGTGAACAGTCAAGAATTGCCCAACTGGATGGTGCTATCAGGTTTGAATCTGACGAGACCGGCTTTCATTTATCCAGTGATCGGTTTCACTTGCTTGAGCGTGAGCAGGAAGATGCAGAACTTATCGAATATGATAGCCATTTTGACGTTTCAGTGAAAAAAAAGGATACCATTTCGAACTGGGATATCTCTGCTGAAAATTTTCCGATCAGTTATCTGGTGACTTCCATAAAACCTTTCTTAACACCTGAGCATCATGACTTGGTTAATGGAATTGAGCCTTCTGGGCACATTCATCAGTTCCATCTGGTTGCTGAGCAAACAGATGGTGCGTTTAAACCCGTGCAGGCCAATATTCAATTAAGTGATCTGGCTATTACTGAGTATCAGAAGATTCCTGGCTTTGAGTTAGGTTATCTTGCCATTGATGATGAATCTGGCAAATGGCGAGTCAGACTTGAAGCTGAGGATAGCGTTCTATCCAGTAGGGAGTGGTTGAAAAATCCGGTTGCCATAGAGCAATTTTCTTTTAATGGTCTGCTTAACACCGATCAGCAAAACAGCATCAAAATTGATGAATTACTGATCCTAAACCCGGATCTCAGGGTTAAAGCAGAAGGTGTAATCAGTCTGTTTGAAAATGAGCTTGGAGAGACTGATGCAGAACTGGCACTGTATGCCGAAGCAAGTGATATCGACATCAAGCAACTGCATAACTATTGGCCAACAAAAGGAATGAACCAGGAAACCGTTGAGTATCTAAATAAGAGTTTACTCGGTGGAACCATAAGTAAAGCTAAATTCCTGATGCGCGGTAATCTGGATAAGTTTCCCTATAAAGATGGCAGTGGCCAGTTTTATATAGAGGCTGATGCTCAGGATGTGGCCTTTAAATTTGATCCCGACTGGCCTCAGGCGGAACAGCTTAATGCCAAGGTGATTTTCGACAATGATAGCATGGCCATTGCCGCCAACTCGGGTAACCTGTTGGGCAGCGAGGTTAACAAGGCAACTGCCAGTATCGATTCGTTCAGTAATGATGTTTCTATGCTAGTCATTACTGTGGATGCGATGGTGACCGATGCAAGCTATGCAGAGCTTCATCGTAACTCACCGCTTCAAGAGGATATTGGCGATACTGTTACCGACTTTAAAATTAACAAGCCGATAAATCCGACATTAGAAATTACCATTCCCTTAGGTAATGATGACCCTGCATCCATCCGCGGTGTAATTCCGCTCGATGGACATAATATTGCTCTAAAAGATTATCCATTGTCAGTTAATGGTGCGCGCGGCGTGGTTCATTTTACTGAAAATGGTGCTTATTCTGAGAATTTGCGTGGTAGATTATGGGGCAATCCATTCTCAATCAACGTGAAAGTTGATGACTATACCGAAGATGAAGATCTGGTCAGGATCGATGCCACTTCAGATTTTGCCATCGGTAAGGTTTTTGATTCGCAAAACATTCAATCACCGCTGAGCATTAATGGTTCCAGTGAATTAGTGGTGCGTTATCGGGTTGCGGAAAATACCAGTCAGTCTTTAATTGTTAGAACCGATTTGCAGGGTACCGAAATCATTGGTCCAGACTGGTTGAGTAAACAAAAGGATGAAGTGGCCGACGTATTGGTTACCCTGTTTGAATCAGAACATAAGATCCAGGCTCGAGCGATTTATCGAAACACCATTTCGTCCCAACTGACATTCAATAGCGATAACCCTGATGATATCAATGGTGTTATTGCATTGGGTAATCTGGCGACTGCCAAAATAGAAAAGCCACAACAGGGCGTTGCTATTCGTGGCGAATTTAATGAAATTAAAAGTTATGACTGGATTAATAGTCTGCAATTTAAATCCGGGGAAGGCTTTAGTTGGCCAAAATGGATTGACCATGTGGATATTAAAACCCCATCCTTTGATGTGGCCGGCCAGAAGTTAACTGATGTTCATCTGACCGACGAACTGCTTGCGGGTCAGTATCTACGCTTCAAGGTTACAGCAGAAGAAGGGAAGGGCAGTTTAACCCTGTATGATGATGGGCGAAAGCACCTGTTGATTGATGAGCTGGATATTCAATTGGAGCCATTCAGTAAATTGTCTGATGGTGGTTTTGATATTAGAAAGGCCAGTCTTTATGACTGGCAGCTTGAGTGTGCCTCCTGCCGTGTTAACGGTATTGATACCGGCGTCTTAACGCTGGTAACCAAAAGAACTGAAGGTGGTGTTTCGATTCAGGGTGATAGCAAAATTGATGGTTTATTATCGGCTTATCTGGAAGGTAGCTGGATTGGTGATCTAAGCAAGATAAATATTAGCTTTAACTCACCGAATGCAGGACGCTTATTGCAGCGCTGGGGTTATGGTGATGGCATTAGCGAAACACGTACTGAAGGCAAGCTGGACTTAAGCTGGCAAGGTGGATGGCATGAGTTTGAACTGAGCAAAAGCGACGGAAGTTTAAGCGTTAATACAGGGCAGGGTGCTGTGCGCGAATTAAGCGATCGTCAGGCTCGGGTCTTTAGCCTGTTTTCCTTACAGAGTCTGCGCCGACGTTTGTCGCTGGATTTCAGAGACTTGTTTGAAGATGGTTTCTTCTACGATTCTATTAATGGCAACTTCACTATTAAACAAGGCGTTGTGCATAGCGACAGAGTTACTATTAACGGTGCTACAGCCGAAGTGACAATCTCGGGATCAACGGATCTGGTGAACAGCTTAGTTGATCAAAATGTGGTTGTGATTCCTAAATTAGGATCGAGTTTGCCAGTTCTTGCCGGCTGGGCGATTGAGCCGACTACAGGTTTGATTATGCTGTTAATTAACAAGATTTTTGAGCCAGTTCTTGATGTTGTGGTTCGTATCGAATACAGCATTAAAGGCGACCTGACCAATCCGGAAGTAATTGAGCTGGATAAGGAATCGAAAGAGATTGTTGTGCCAGATGAGGAGCTGATTGAGGACGTTGAAGATCAGCCGATCATCGAGAGCGAACTGATTCAGGATGATGAGCCGGGTGAACCAGTTGAGGAATCCTCAATGCAGGAATCTGAAGAGGCAGCAACCGAGCAACAATCTGAATCTCAGGCCGAACAACAGGAGGATGATGAAAATGAATAAGCAGTTAGTGGTTGGCTTAGTGCAAATGACTTCATCCAGCCGGGTAGAAGATAATCTTAGGCGAGCTCAGGCTATTATTGAACAGCTGGTTGAGCAAGGCGCTCAGGTCATAGTGTTGCCAGAAAGTTTTGCCCTGATGGAAAAGTATAATGGACAGAAGCTGGAGTATCTTGAGCAGCATGGAAATGGCCCCATCCAAAACTGGATGTCTGCACTTGCCAGTAAACATCAGGTTTTACTGGTAGGGGGCACTATCGCAATTGAATCACCGATAGAAAACAGGCCCTATGCGCGTTGTTATATTTACAATGAAGCAGGTGTTGAAATTACGCATTATGACAAGATTCATCTGTTTGATGTATCGGTAAAAGAAGGTGAAAGTTATTCTGAGTCAGCCAATACTCTGGCTGGCGAAAAACCGGTGGTGTTTGAGTGGCATGATATAAAATTTGGTTGCTCAGTTTGTTATGACTTACGATTCCCTGAACTGTATCGTCATTATCAAACGCAGCAGGTCGAAGTCATTCTCGCCCCTTCAGCATTCACCCTGGCTACGGGTAAGGTTCACTGGAAGTTATTACTCCAGGCGCGCGCTGTTGAGAATCTTGCTTTTGTCGTTGCACCCAATCAGACTGGAACTCATGACAATCAGCGCAAGACTTATGGGCATAGCATGACAGTAGATCCCTGGGGTGGCATAGTGGCAGAGCTGGCCGAGCAGGAAACAGGACTGATATGTGAGCTGGATTTATCCAGCATTGACTCGATTAAAGCAAAGTTTCCAGTCCATCAACACCGAAAACTGATGAGTTAACACTGAATGAAATCATTACTAGAACAGGTTGAGCAAAGCTTATTTCAAGAAAGCGATCTCAACATCAATAACCTTCAAGCTGCGATTCAAAAATTGCAGCGCTTTGATATCGACTATTCTGATATTTTCATTCAGGAAGTGCAGCACCAATATTGGCAGCTGGAAGATGGTATTGTTAAGGATGCCAGCTTTAATCTCAACAAAGGGCTGGGTGTTCGCGCCATAGAGGGTGAAAAAACCAGTTTTGCATACGCCAATCAATTGCAGTTACAGGCTTTGGAAAATGCCTTAACAGCCGCCTCAAGCATGAGCCGTCTGGGCCAGGGTAAGGTGATTGGGTTTAACAGGGTTTCTGCAAAGCCGTTATATACCAGTCGGTCAGTTTTGTTTGAGGTTGAGCAGCAGCAGAAGATTGAGTTACTTAGAGATTTGGACGCGAAGGCGCGGCAACTTGATGATAAGGTGCAGCAGGTAATTGTCAGCCTTTCGGCAGTGGATGAGCAGATGATGGTATTGGCTAGTGATGGTGTGGTTGCCGCCGACATCAGGCCAATGATTCGACTCAATGTATCGGTGATAGTCGAACATCAGGGGCGCAGAGAGCGTGGCAGTGCTGGCTTAGGTGGCCGGTATGACTGGCAGGAATTGATGCAGGCGGATCTGGATGGCTTAGCGAAAACTGCGGTCACACAGGCATTAATCAATCTTGAAGCGATAGATGCGCCAGCCGGTATGATGCCGGTTGTGTTAGGTAGTGGCTGGCCCGGTGTACTCTTACATGAAGCTGTAGGTCATGGTTTAGAGGGTGACTTTAATCGCAAAGGTTCTTCGGCCTACGCTAACAAAATTGGCCAGCAGGTTGCTTCCAGTTTATGTACCGTCATCGATGACGGCACTATAGCTAATCAGCGTGGTTCCCTGAGTGTGGATGATGAGGGAACGATTAGCCAGTCAACAGTGCTCATCGAAAATGGTGTACTCAAAGGCTATATGCAGGATAAACATAATGCTCGACTAATGGGGCAGGCGCCAACCGGTAATGGCCGCCGCGAGTCCTACGCTCATCTTCCTATGCCAAGAATGACCAATACTTTCATGAAGTCAGGAGACTCTGATCCTGAAGGGATTATCAGGAGTGTCAAGAAAGGGATTTATGCTCCTAATTTTGCCGGTGGTCAGGTTGATATCACATCCGGTAATTTTGTCTTTAGTGCCAGCGAAGCCTATCTGATTGAGGACGGAAAAATCACCGCACCGATAAAAGGCGCAACCTTAACTGGCAATGGCCCGGAAGTTCTCAAGCGCGTCAGCATGGTCGGCAACGACAGCAAACTTGATCCTGGCATTGGCGTTTGCGGCAAAGACGGACAAAGTGTCCCTGTTTGCGTTGGCCAGCCAACCTTAAAAGTAGATCAAATGACCGTGGGTGGGACTAAGGTTTGAGGTTAGATTAATAAATCGCTTATTTAATCGTCTGTTCAATGATTAATTAGCTGTAATCAATGCTATAAGAAATTGTAGTGTTGATAGATAGCACCAAAAATCCCCTTATATTGAGCTAAGACACGTACAAAATATAGCAATCAAAATCTGTGACCAAAGGGAATCCCTTTAGGGAGATGATTTTGATAAGAATTTTCAGCACAGGGATGTGATGTAAATTCTGGTGCGTTAAGTATTTTGGAAGTGGCGCAGGAAGTCACGCGAAGCGTGGCCTCAATATCGGGGTGGTCTTCTTTTATGAAGTACATCCTGTACTTCACCCTTCGGGCTAGCCTCGCTATTCAAAATCGTTCCAGACGATTTTGTGGTTACTTAGAGCAAGACAAATTTGTCAGGAACAAATTTGAACAGCGGAGTGAAACGACGCCGGCTTTAGCGGAATACAGGGAGGTATTCCGTAAAAGTAACTCGCTGAGTGGCGAAAAAATAGTTAATGAAGACTGAAAGGTATTGGTTTAAGCAAGGTTTACTTGGTTCAAAATGCTTTGAAAATCCTACCTTGAAAGTTTAGCCATCACTTACTTTCTGATGAAAATATTATCCCTCCTCACTAAACTGCATATTATCGCGTAGGTAGCGAAACAGTTCGCGTTGAAATTTAGCGGCTTTATTAAGCTCCTTTTCTTTTTGTGCGTTGCGGACCATTTGTCTGAGTTGCTGGCGGTCAAGGCTGGGTTCGAGCTGCAGCAGTTCAAAGGTTGCTGTGTCGCCTTCGGCAATAAGGCGGTCGCGCCACTGTTCTAACAAGTGCTGTTTGCGGACTTCAAGCTGATGATATTGATCGGCGATAGCCAGCTCAGCTCGTATGCCATCCAGATCTTCATCACGCAGAATTTTGCCAATGTATTTGATTTGGCGTTTCTTGCCGGTGTGATGATTGATTTTCTGGCCTTCTTTGATGGCTTTTAGGCAGGTTTCTGACAAAGGCAGTTTG
The DNA here is from genome assembly GCF_014762745.1 of Kangiella sp. Taxonomy (GTDB): domain Bacteria; phylum Pseudomonadota; class Gammaproteobacteria; order Enterobacterales; family Kangiellaceae; genus Kangiella. The sequence goes on along the minus strand of NZ_JABURJ010000128.1, from coordinate 5,208 downwards.
GCCAGAAGTGATGCAGGAATTTCAAGCAGGCGCTCACCAAGCTCTGTGATCTCAAGCAGCTCTCTTTTAACTTGTGACTTGGATTTTTCGGTAATGTCGTGATCGTCTTGGTGTGTCATAGCATTGTATCAGCAATAGAAGCCTTGAAAAGAAGTGATTATATCAGAAGTTCAAGCTGGCTTTGATAAAGGCAATATTCTTTGAATCCCAGATGGTATTGCTATCAAAGTATGAACGGTCGTTGATATTGTGCTGCAATACCAGTGATAAAGATAGTTCTTTATCATCCAGTGGGAATGTATGGCTGATCCGGGCATCTAAGCGCTTGAAGTCAGCGCGGTCTTCCATATCCTGTAGATAATAGGCAGTGCTGAACTGTAACTGATCAGTCAGGTGATGTTGATACATCACGGATAGAGTTTGTTCGGGGATTTGATGGCGTAAGATACGACCGCTTTTGAATTCATAATCTACATGACTGTAGCTGAACCAGAGACGGCTATCTGAGGTTAAGTGATAATCCATCTGAAGATCGAGGCCCTTGTTGACAAAACTATTAGCATTTCTAGGGTCATAGCCTTCCAGACCAAACAGACCATCGATAGTGTGTTCCAGATCATCGTAAAATAATTTTATGTCAAAGTTAAAATCACTGCCCAGACGATAGAACCAACCGATTTCGCGCGAAAGAATGGTTTCAGCGCGCAAGTTTCCAGCAGCTTGTGGGGTCTGATAGAAAGTAGCAAAGCTGTCGCTGCCGTTGACTGGCGAACTTAGATTACGGACGACATATCTTCTGTGTCCTTCTTCCTCGTAAAAGTCAGGATTGCGGGTTCCCTTGGCAATGATGAAGCGCCATGATGAGTTGGGTGTGGCAAGATAATTAAGTGCTACCCGCGGAGAGAATTCACCGCCAACATAGTCATCGTGTTCATACATGCTGCCAAGGTTGAGCAGGGTATTGGGTAGAAGCCGCCATTCGAGGTTGGCAAATACTCTGTAGATATTGTTGCTGAGTTTTTGCTCGAAAAAGGATTCACCACGAATGGTATCTCTTCGCAAGCTGACGCCGGATACTAGACGGGTGTCCTGATTGAAGGTGTAGGTGTCCTGTAGCTCCAGCTCCCACTTGCTTTCGTCGAAATTCTGGTTCGCCGTACCGCATACCTGAGTGGTGCCAAGTTCGGCGAAACGATTGAAGACTTGCTGAGCCAGCAGAGCTGCTTCTGGTGAATCCGGGTTCGGTGGTGGTGAGCCACCTGAAATTGCAGCGATTAACTGTTCGGTGTAGACGGGGTCATAATCATAAAGCGCCCCTAGCTCGTCGGTTAAAAAGATAGCTGGTGGACAGGATTGCCACTCCTCATCGACTGAGTCCTGGCTGTAGTGAGCGTTAATCTTAATTTCATGGATCTCTGACATTTGGCGATCCCAAATTAACTGAATAAATCCATCATCCGTAGTTTTGGTGTGGTAGGGCTCGAGTTGATAAACATCCAACAAGTCCTGCTGCTCGTCCGCTTCACTATAACCAAAGATAAATCGCCATTGTTCATCATGAGACGGGCTAAATACCATATCTCCACGCAGGTAGTCAGTATCGTGGTCATCATGTCGTTCGGTACCATCGCGCTGCAAATCGAAACCGTCATCACTGTGATGACCAATGGTGAAGCGATAACTGAAATCATCGGACTGCTTAGCAAAGCGTAAGAAGCCATCGGCAATACCCTTGTTACCGACAGTAGCTGTAGCCAGATTGTTGGCCACATCAGAAGGGTGGCGGCTGATAATATTAATCACGCCAAGGAATGAATTGGCGCCATATACCGCAGTGTTGGGGCCGCGAATGACTTCAATCCGTTCTACATCGTCAATATTAAGTGACAGGCTACCCCATAACACTCTGGATAAGCCGGGTTTAAACACCGAGCGACCATCAATCAGGACCTGCAAGCGGCGAGAAAAATCGGTATGTAGGCCGTGAATACTCACCTCAGGAGTGTTACCGCTTAAATATCCAATATTCATGCCTGGAACGAGTCTTAGCGCTTCGACAATATTGCGAGCACCAGAGGCTTCAATCAATTTGCGATCAAGAATGGTGACGGAGGCTGGTGTTTCAGCCTGGGGTTGCTTTAATCGTGTTGCTGACAATACCGTTGGCAGTTCATCACCGAACAGGTCGCTACTTTCGACAGGCTCGGAGGCGTAACTATTGGAGGTCAATAGTAGTGCGGATAGGGCGGCAAGCAACTTCGATTGGGTCATGATTTACACGTCAATAAAACCAGTCCTCATTCTTTACAAATTAATAAGTTAAGTCAAGTTTTGTCCTTACTCAACAAACACTTATAATGGCTCTACTTTTTGACTTATTCTTGGAGTGCCGTGTGGCTGCTGATAAACATTTAACCTTAATTGATATTGCTGAACAACAGGCTGAGACCGAGCAGCAATTACGCCTGATGGTGCAGATTGCCTTGCAGCAGGCAGCAGATGCCGGTGCGGAACAGTCCGAAATCTGGTGCTATAACACGGTGGGCAACAGTATTGAGGTGCGCCAGGGAGAGCTGGAAACGCTAGAGTTTAATCAAGACAGTCACTTTGGCATCAATGTCTATTTTGGCCAACGTAAAGGAACCGTGTCGATTAATGATCTGACTGAGGCAGCGGTGCATAAAGGGGTGCAGGCGGCCTGTGAAATAGCAGGTTTTACTGAGCCTGACCCTTATGCTGGGTTAGCTGACAAAGCTCTGATGGCTACTGAGTTTAAGGATTTGCAGTTGGATCATCCCAACGACCTGACCATCCCGCAAATGGTAGAGTCGGCTAAACAGTGCGAAGCCACCGCATTAGTCGATAAACGTATAAAGCAATCCGAGGGTGCCAGCAGTTATAGCCATCGTTCGGTTTCGCTGTATGCCAATAGCCATGGTTTTGTGGGAGCCAATCATACCACTCGCTTTAGTCTGTCGAATTCAGTTATCGCTGAAACCGATAATGGCATGATCCGTGACGGCTACTACACCATTGGCCGGGACATTAATGACCTGCTAAGTTCGCAAAAGGTGGGAGAAAAGTCTGCTGATAGAGTTCTGAGGAAGCTGAAACAGGGCAAAGTTCCTTCGGGTAATCACCCAGTTATATTTAGTGCCGAACTGGCTCGCGGACTCTGGTCACACATGCTGTCTGCTTTAAAAGGAGCGGCTTTATATCAAAGAGCCTCGTTTTTGCTGGATAAAAAAGATCAGCTGATTTTGCCAGAGTTCGTCCAGATTGAGGAGGACCCATTTATCCTTAAAGGTTTTGGCAGCGGCAATTATGATAGTGATGGTGTTGCGACCCGAAAGCGCGATATTGTGGTTGATGGAGTGCTAAAAGATTACTTCTTAAGCAGCTACTCTGCGAGACGTCTCGGCCTGCAGACCACCGGTAATGCAGGTGGTATTCACAATGTTCTGATTAAGCCAATGGAGCTTTCGCTGCAGGATATGATGAAGCAACTAGGTTCTGGGTTGCTATTAACCGAAGTGATGGGGCAGGGCGTCAATACGGTTACTGGCAACTACTCGCGTGGCGCCAGCGGTTTCTGGTTCGAAAATGGCGAAATCAAACATTTCGCGCAGGAATTAACGATTGCCGGAAATCTGGAGCAGATGCTTAAAAATATCGTTGCTATTTCCAATGATGTGGATCAGCGTTCCAGTATTCTAACGGGTTCGGTGGCAATTGAAGGGATGATGGTTGCCAGCTAGCCGAAAAAGCAATTAGCCAAAAAAGAGTGTGGCCAGACCCAATAAGGCAAAGAAGCCAGCTACGTCGGTCACGGTGGTAAGCACCACGCCACCGGCGATGGCTGGGTCAATATTAATCTTCTTTAGGAACAGCGGTAGCACGGCGCCGCTAACGACACCGGTTATAAGGTTAAACAGCATGGCGCCGCCAATGGTGATGGCCAGGTACATGTGGTTGATACCAGACTCCTTGAAGTAAGAGTAGGCATAAACCAGCCCTGCAATGACAAGCGCCCAAAGCACACCGTTGATGATACTGACCGCCAGCTCTTTCTTGAGCAGGTAGCCTTTGTTACCTTCACCAATATGCCCAAGCGACATACCACGAATGACTAGCGTCAGAGTCTGGGTGCCTGCGATGCCGCCCATGCTAGGCACAATTGGCAATAACACTGCCAGCAGGGTGACCTGGGCAATAGTGCCTTCGAACAGACCAATGACCAGGGCTGCCAGAATAACGGTAAGCAAATTAATGCCAAGCCAGATGGCGCGTTTTTTGGCGGTGGCAGCGACCTTACCAAAAGTATCTTCAAGCTCATCCAGACCGGCCATCGACATCAATGAGTGATCGGCTTCTTCACGGATAACGTCAACCACGTCATCAATGGTAATACGACCCAGCAGACGACCATTCTCGTCCAATACTGGTGCAGAAACTAAATCGTGACGCTCGAAGATCTGAGCTACTTCGGTTTCGGGCATATCCACCGGAATAGTGAAGGTTTCCTTATCCACTATCTGAGTAATCGGTGTTTCAGGATCGCAGGTTAGAATCGAACTGATGGGTACCGAGCCAATCAGGACATCACGCGAATCGACCACATACAAGTGGTCAGTGTTGGGTGGCATATTGCCACGAATTCTTAAATAGCGAAGCACCACTTCCACCGACACTCGAGGGCGGATCATTATGGTGTCGATATTCATCAAACCACCGGCAGAATCCTCAGGATAGGAAAGAGCATGCTCAATCTGCGCGCGGTTTTGTTCGTCCAGTAGACGCAGCACCTGGTTACTGATGTTCTGCGACAGGTCGCCCAGAATGTCTACGACGTCATCGGTATCCAGATCGGCCAGTGCATTGGCCAGTTCCTGTGGCTGCATCTGCTCAATGAAAGATTGACGAATTTCGTCATTAAGGTGCTGAAGAACATCACCCTCGCGCTCTTTGTCCAGCAACTGCCAGATAACATTACGGACACGCGGTGGAGTGGATTCGAGAAGGTGTGCGATATCTGCTGAGCGAAGCTCTTCCAACAGATTTCTAACAGGAATAAGGTGGCCACTGTCCAGCGCGTTATTTAAGAGCTGAAGCTGTTCCTGACGCGTTTGTGTTGCTTGAGTTTCCGCCATGGCTGCATCTTACTGGTTGATTTTGTTGGTATTCTAACGCAGATTTGCCATTGCTGGC
>NZ_JABURJ010000104.1 GCF_014762745.1 Kangiella sp. | reverse complement strand
AATGGAACAGATTAAGGCTATAACGCATGAATCATAAACTTTTAGATGTTCTGGTCTGCCCGATTTGCAAAGGCGACCTGGTCTATAAAAAAGACAGTGACGAGCTGATTTGTCGCTTTGACAAACTGGCGTACCCCATTCGAGACGATATTCCGGTGATGCTGGAAAATGAAGCAAGAACCGTCTCAAGCGAGGAACTGGATGCAATTTAAGGATTTCATCGTGGTTATTCCGGCTCGCTACGCTTCGACGCGCCTGCCGGGCAAGCCATTAGCCATGATTGGCGGTAAGCCGATGATTCAGCATGTCTACGATAGAGCGCTGATGGCTGGGGCCAAACAGGTCGTTGTGGCAACAGATGACGAGCGAATTGAAAAAGCGGTCAAACTGTTTGGCGGGGACGTCTGCATGACCCGCGAAGATCATGTTTCTGGCAGCGATCGTCTTGCTGAAGTCTGTGAGAAATTGCTGCTTAAAAACGAAACCATTGTGGTCAACGTGCAGGGTGATGAACCTTTTATTTCACCAGAGAATATTCGTCAGGTTGCAGAGAATCTGCATCAGCATACGGCATTTCCAATGGCTACTTTATCAACGCCAATCACCGAGCCTGAAGAAGTCTTTAATTCGAATGTGGTCAAAGTGGTTGCGGATGAACAGGGCAGAGCCTTATATTTCTCACGTGCGCCGATTCCATGGCAACGCGGGGCTTTTGAAGAGCAACGTGTGCAGGAAATTGAACATTGCCAGCGCCATATAGGGATTTATGCCTACAGGGCCGGCTTCCTGGCCGATTACGTCAAGATGGCGCCAGCCATGATTGAGCGTATGGAGTCCTTAGAACAACTTCGCGTTTTAGCCCATGGCCACTCAATTCACGTTGAACAAGCCAGCGAAGCGCCCGGATTGGGTGTTGATACTCAGGAAGATTTAGCTGCCGCAGAGCGGTTTTATCGAATGCACCGCTTATAAAAGCGACTTGATAGCATTAGCAGGAAAAATCTAATACATGTCTAAATTTTCAGTGTTATTTGTTTGTCTGGGCAATATTTGTCGTTCACCAACTGCCGAAGGCATTTTCAAGCATAAATTAAGGCAAACCGAATTAGGCGAGCAGGTGTTTGTTGATTCAGCAGGAACCAGCGCCCATCACATCGGTGAGTCGCCCGATCCCAGAGCGCAGGAAGAAGCTAAAAGAGCAGGCTATGATCTGTCTTTTATTCGTTCGCGCCAGGTTCGGGATGTGGATTTCCACGAATTCGATCTGTTAGTGGCAATGGATGACTCTAATTTCTATAATTTGCAGGACCTGGCTCCTGAACCTGAATATCACGACAAAATTAAACTGTTTCTGGCCGACTACGCGCCACATCTACCTAAGCGCGAAGTTCCCGATCCTTATTACGGTGGCAAACAGGGTTTTGTTGAGGTGATAGAGCTTATTGAAGCCGCAAGCGATGGCCTGATTGAGCATTTAAGGAAAATCCACCAATAATTCCCTCAATCCGTGGCATGGACTGCTCAAGCAGGTATAATAGCGCCAATTTTTTCCATTGTTTCAACGATCTGGATCTGAAATCAATATGCTTGTATCTATCGAACACCAACTGAGCCAATTATTTGCCGATGCATTTGAGAGCCTTGAATTGCCACGAGATCTTGGCGATGTGCAACGCTCGAATCGCCCTGACTTGGGCCATTATCAATGTAACGGCGCCATGGCCGCAGCGAAGCTAGGTGCAGGCAATCCTTTCGTTACAGCCGAAAAAGTCGTTGCGGCACTTGGCGAGAACTCTCTGATTGAAAAAGTTGATGTTGTTCGTCCGGGCTTTATCAATGTATTTGTCAGCGCTGAGTCACTAGCAAAGACCCTGGAAACCTACGGTTCGGACGATACTTTTGGTTGTCATGAAAATAAGTCTGACTGCAAAGTCATGATCGATTTCGGTGGTCCAAACGTTGCAAAATCGATGCACGTTGGTCATCTGCGTACAGCCATTATTGGTGATTCTCTACAGCGTATTTTCCGCTTCAAAGGCTATGACGTAGTTTCTGATGCGCACTTAGGTGATTGGGGCACGCAAATGGGCATGTTGATTGAAGGTCTGAAAAAGCGTCAGCCTGAACTGGTTTATTTTGACGCTGACTTTACCGGCCCTTATCCAGACAAGTCACCAGTCACTATTCAAGATTTAGAAGAAATTTATCCGCAGGAATCGGGCTTGTGTAAGTCTGATGAAACAGCTGCCGAAAAAGCGCGTCAGGCTACGCTTGAATTGCAAAATGGTCGTGCAGGCTATCGTGCCCTGTGGCAACACTTTGTTAATGTTTCGGTAGCAACCCTGAAGCGCGACTATGGCGAACTTGGTGTTAGCTTTGATTTGTGGAAAGGTGAAAGTGATGCCGATCCATTTATCCCTAAAGTGATTCAGGAACTTGAAGACAAGGGTTTGGCATTTCGCGATCAGGGCGCGTTGATTGTTCCATTTAAAGACGAGCAGGGCGAAGCGGTTATGCCACCGCTTATTTTGCGCAAGTCCGATGGCGCAGTCATGTATGGCACAACCGATTTAGCAACACTTTACGAGCGCGTTTATGATGATCACGCTAATTTAGTTCTGTATGTGGTTGATGGTCGTCAGCAGCAACACTTCAAGCAGGTTTTCGCTGCAGCAGACCTGATGGGCATGAATGCCAACACTGCCTATGAACATACTTACTTCGGTACTGTAAACGGGAAAGACGGTAAACCGTTTAAGACTCGTTCTGGTGGCGTCATGAAGTTGCATGACCTTATCCAGATGGCAAAAGATGAGGCTCGTAAGAAGTTAGCTGAGAGTAACTTTGGCGCTGACTTTGACGAAGATGAGAAAGAAGAAATCGCCCATAAGGTTGCTATTTCCACTTTGAAGTTTGCTGATTTAAGAAATTTCCGAATTAAAGATTATATTTTCGATCTGGAAAAGTTCAGTGAGTTTGAAGGCAAGACCGGGCCATACCTGTTGATGCAGGTTGCGCGAATCAAGTCTATCTTGCGCAAGGCAGAAGAGGCAGGTGCAAAGCCTGGAGATCTGCTGCCTACAACTGAAAACGAATTAGATTTAACATTCGGTTTGTTGGACTTCCCGTCAGCGCTGGATAAAACCGTCGATAAGCGTGCGCCACATTATCTGTGCGAGCATTTATATAACCTGGCTCAACAGTTCAGCTCTTTCTATCAGAAGCAGCATATTATGAATGAGCCCGATAAAGCGCGTCAGGCCAGCTTGTTACGTTTAAGTCAGATTTGTTTAGCGCAGCTAGAGATGGGGCTTGGTTTATTGGGTATCGAAACTCTTGAGCGCATGTAGTATTCATTCTTGCTCATAAAGTATAAACCTCGAATTATTCACGCTGTCATACAGTGTCACTTTGAATAATCTGTAAGCTTCGCTAAGATGGCTCCACATGGAGCCATTTTTTTTGGAGTCTTATGAACGAATCATTAGTAAAATCTCGCGCCTTTATCAATGGCCAATGGGTCAAGACCGATAAGCGTTTCCGGGTTGATGATCCCTTTTCGCAAGAACTCATCGTTGAAGTATCCGATTGCGGAGAAAAGGAAGCGCACGCTGCGATCGATGCTGCTCATGCTGCCTTTCAGAGCTGGAGTAAAACCACTGCCCAGGAACGTTCCAACAAGTTATTGGCCTGGTACGATTTAATTATCAAGAACCTCGATGACCTGGCTGAAATACTGACCACCGAGCAGGGTAAGCCTCTTAAAGAAGCCAAAGGCGAGATTCAATACGGTGCTAACTATATTAAATGGTTTGCTGAAGAAGCGCTGCGTGTGGATGGTGATATCATTCCTTCTCCAGATGGTAATCAGCAGATTCATGTTATCAAAAAGCCCGTGGGCGTCGTTGGTATCATTACCCCGTGGAATTTCCCACAGGCAATGATTGCCCGTAAAGTTGCGCCGGCTCTAGCTGCTGGCTGTACGGTAGTGATAAAGCCTGCTGCAGAAACCCCACTGTCTGCATTGGCTATGGCCGAACTGGCACAGCAAGCAGGCATTCCCGACGGTGTCATCAACCTGGTTCCAACCAGCGAAGCCAGCGTTATTGGCGAAGCCTTAACCTCCAGTTTTAAAGTTCGAAAAATCTCTTTTACAGGCTCGACTAAAGTTGGCAAGATTCTCATGAGTCAGGCTGCCGAAAATGTCCAGCGAGTGACCATGGAACTGGGCGGCAATGCGCCTTTTATTGTGTTTGAAGATGCTGATATCGATTCAGCAGTAGATGGCATTATGGCCAGTAAGTTCAGAAACTCAGGGCAAACCTGCGTGTGTGCGAATCGAGTCTTTATTCACGAAAGTATTTACCATGAAATTGTCGATAAGCTGGTTAACAAAGTAGAAGCATTACAGACCGGCTCAGGTCTGGAAGATGATGTATCTATTACTCCATTAATTAATCAGGCAGGTATCGACAAGGTGAAGCGCCTGGTTCAGTCAGCCAAAGATGGCGGTGCCAAAGTGCTGATTGGCGGTGAATTGTCTGATAAACATAATCAGATTTTTGAGCCAACCATCATGACAGATGTGCAGTTTGATATGGACATTGCCTGTGAGGAAATTTTCGGTCCGGTATTATCCTTGATTCCATTCAGTAGTGAAGAGTCAGTGGTTGAGCAGGCCAATGCAACAAAAGCTGGCTTAGCAGCCTATGTCTATACCGATGATAGGCACCGCATTAAGCGACTGAGCGAACAAATTGAGTCTGGAATGATTGGCTTTAATGAAGGTATTATTTCCAATCACATGGCACCATTTGGCGGTGTTAAAGAATCCGGAATGGGCCGCGAAGGGTCTAAATACGGTATCAGTGACTATCTGGACATCAAATACTTGTGCATAAATTAAAGTCGGAATGTTAAGTTTTTTTATGAAGAGTACTGGCTAACTTGTTGAAAATATAGTACAAAGAAGGTACGGGCTTTATGTTCACACCTCATTTTCAAATAAGGAGTCAGCTATGAATTTTCAAGAAGTTGAATCCGTAAAGCAATCATTAGAACTAGGTAGCCATCGGCTTGTTGATTTCCTTCCTTTCCTTTTTCAGGACTTTAAAGAGATCGGTAGCAACACAGGCTTTATGCTTGAATTAATTGAGCAGATGGGAAGAGGGGAGCCTGAAAAGCGTGTCTTAGATTTGTGTTGTGGCAAAGGAGCTACTCTGATCACTTTAGCTCGCCATTTTAAATGGACCGGGATAGGGGTTGATGTTGTTGATGATTTTATCCAGCAAGCTCAAATTGAAGCTGTAACCAAAGGTGTTCGTAAAGAGACAGCGTTCATAAGAGCTGACTTGTCTGAATTCCTTCGAGCTAACACAGAAAAGTTCGATGTCATAGTGTTTCCTGCCGCTACCAACATTCTGGGAGACACTGTTGAAAGCTTAAATATCCTGGGTGAGCATATAAAAGATGATGGCTGTGTAATTGTTGAGTCTGATTATAAAAGTCATGGATTCAATATAGGGCTTGGACTCGAACTGACAAAAAACATGGATGATTACATAGCTGACTCAATCCTACACGCTGCGCGGAAAATTGTTTGGAAGCAGTCTATTCTTGTTGAAGTCTATCAACGAGATACTCAGTGGCTCGATAAAAGAGTTAAAGAGCTTTTACCCCGCCAGCCCGAAATTAAGCGGGAACTCGAGCAGTTTATCAAAAATCGTCACGAGCATTTACAGCATTACAAAGACAATGAAATTGCCCGTGCCAGTTGGTTATTGATTAAAAAGATTTAAATTAAACTCTAATCACTTCACCTTGTTTGGCAATATCGACTTCGCTATCGACATTTTGCGTCATGAAATCATGGAACTCCTCGATAGTTGTTTTAGCGCCATGTACAAGAACCAGTCTTGGAGAGTTTTCAAACTTTTGATACCAACGCAGTAAATTCTGTTGGTCGGCATGAGCCGAGAACCCACCGATAGTGTGTACGCTGGCTGCGACTTTAACGGTTTCACCCCAAAGCTTAATGTAGGGAGCTCCTTCAACGATTCTATTGCCTAGTGTGCCTTCTGGTTGAAAGCCAGCGACTATTAACGTGCATTGTGGACGCCAGATATTGTGTTTTAAATGCTGTTTAATGCGGCCGCCATTCATCATGCCACTACCGGCAATTATGATTGCACCTTTGTGTACACTGTTTAGTTCTATCGACTGTTCAGTATCGGGTGTGAACTTCAGGTTAGGAAGCTTTTGATGAAGTGTGTCGCCAGACCATAAGTATTGGCTTTCTTTTTTATAGAGTTGCCAATACTTACCGTAGGTATTAGTAACTTTAATTGCCATAGGGCTATCCAGATAAATATCCCAATTGCTCAAGTTCCATTCTTTGTAGTATTTAGCGAAGTAGTAAAGCAGAATTTGGGTACGACCAACGGCGAATGAAGGTATAAGGACATTACCTCCATCATGTTCAGCCTTGTTGATAGCTTCTTTAAGCTCAAGGATTGAGGCGTCCCAGCTTTGGTGGTTTCGATTGCCGTAAGTTGACTCCATGATGACCAGATCAGCTTTTCCGTAGATATTCGAGTCTTCCTGAATGGGTGAGCCTGGATTGCCAATATCGCCACTGAGAATAATACGCTTGGTGTGATTATTTTCTTTAACCAGTAGTTCAACATGAGCTGAGCCAAGGATGTGGCCAGCATTGTGCAAGACCATGGTGATGTCTTCGGTAACCTGTATCGGCTTGTTATATGGATGTAAGTTCAATAGGGATAAAACGGCCGGTACATCATCTTGCGTATAAAGTGCTTCAACCAGTTTTAATCCTTTGCGGTTACGTTTAGTGTTTGCCCACTCAGCTTCTTTTTCTTGCAGGTAAGCGCTATCCATCAGGAGTATGTCCAGCAGATCAGCATTGGCTTCATGAGTATGAATTGGTCCCTGATATCCCTGACTAACCAGAACAGGCAGGCGACCGCTATGATCAATGTGTGCATGTGTCAAAATAACCGCATCCAGCTCCCTTAAGGAAAAAGGGAAGGGCGCGCGGTTACGGTCCTCTTTTTTGGGAGCACCCTGGATCAGACCACAATCGACGATGATATTACTGTGCTCTGTAGTAATTTGTATGCAGGAACCGGTGACTTCTTCCGCTGCACCATGGACTTTAATTTTCATGGTTGGTTTCCTTAATGGTTTTATCAATAGATTCTAAGGCCTGCATATAATATTTACAGGACTTGTATAGCGATTTGTTGAGATTTAACAAAGTGGAAATACTTTCGACGGATATATTCTGGCTAAGTTGAGCTGTTAATAAGTTTGTTTCTGAAGTTTTAAAACTATGAAATACCTGCTCCTGCCAATTATGGACAAAGTCATAAAAGCTAAGCTCAACAGTCTTGTCGAACAAACTTGCAGAGTCATCATAAAAGGACTTTCCGTCGGCAAATAGTGGGAACATATTCTTGTCGCGGTAGATTTCAGCAATTTCTGGTTGCTCTAAGTCAGGTAATAAATCTTTAATCAGTTTTGCGGAATAGATCCCATCCCGCATTGCGGCTAATAAGCTATAAAGAGAATTACTTTGCTCAGATGTTAGAGGTTTTTCTGATAACTTTCTGGCAAAGCGTATGAACATCCCTTCAATTTTTTTAAGCTCAAAATACTCTTCCTGGTTGATGTGATCACGCACTAAGCACCGTCTTGCAAAATAGCTTACTTTATTGAGGAACTGAACGGTTTCAGATCGAATTCGCTCGATAGCAACCGGAGGCATATCAGTTGGTATAAGAGAAATGCGTGTTTCAACCGGACTTAACTTGTCTTCAAACTTTTTCGATAAGAACTGAATAAACTTATTTGTGAATGGAAAGAAGAGCAGAATACCAATTAGTTTCAACAAGCTGTGGAAGGCCACAATACCGATCAAAAGATCGTGAATATTGAGATAATCAAAAATAACATCAATAAACGGTAACAGGAGGAAGAAACCTATAAAAGCAATAACTATGTTGAATAGTAGATGAGCGGATGCAAGTTGCTTCTTGATTTTGGCACCTTTGATACTGCCGAGTATGGCTGTGCTGGTGGTACCAATGTCTGCACCAATAACTATCGCAATTGAGTTATGCAGGTCGAGCAGGCCTGCATGGGCAGCACCAAGAGTCATCATCATAACTGCTGAGCTAGACTGAATTAAGGTAGCTAAAATTAAGCCTACGGCCAGGAATAACAAGGGTGATTGACTTTGTATTCTTGTAATATCAAAGCCTTCACTTAAGCCTAATGTTCCCAGTTTGATAATATCAAGGCTGAATAAAATCAGGCCAATACTGATAAATAATGAGTAGAGTGCTATTTCATTGGCTTTCTTGGCAAAAAAGACCCGTCCAAGTGCAGCAATGCCAATAAAATAAATTGCAAACTCACCTAGGCTGAATTTAAAGCCTAGGAAAGTTACTAACCAACCTGTGGCTGTTGTGCCGAGATTTGCCCCGAAAATCACACCAACCGCTTGCTTGAGGTTGAGTAGTTTGGAACTGGCTAAGGCCAGGACAATCAGAGTAACCAGAGAGCTGCTTTGAACTACTGTGGTACAGGCTACTCCGGTTAAGATTGCTGAAAAGGTTGTTTTAGTCCAGGAGGAGAGATACTGATTAAGTTTTCCTGATGCCAGCTTCGAAAGGCTTGACTCAATAAGTGACATTCCCCAAAGGAATATGCCGACACCCGCTAAGAAGTTTAACCAATCTAAATTCATTTAACCTTCATCCGTTACTTAACCAGCTTAAAACTCTCAGCGATGCTATCTGAAACATCTATTGCATTGCTGACATGAGGAATCGTATTGCAACTGACAATCTGGTTTATATGCGAATGTGCTAGCTTGCCATAGGCATTTTCATTAAAGATGGCATGAGTCGCGATACAGGTGATTTTGCGAACTCCTGATTGTTCTAAATGCTTGGTAATTTCCAGAATGGTGTGTCCTGTGGAAATGATGTCATCGACCAGCACTACCGTTTTGTCCTTGTGATCTTCAATGCCTTGAATAGTAATTTCTACATCTTTATCGCCGTGACGAGTTTTATTGGCCACTAAAAAGGGCACATGAATCTCGCTGGCAATTGCTTCAACCCACTGCCTACTTTCGCTGTCTGGACCAACGATGACTGGCTGACTGATATGATCTTTAATCCACCGAGCAATCGGACTGGTTGTGTGAGCCAGGTAAGTTCGAATTGGGTACACCTGATCCAAACTGAAAAACCGATGGAGGTGTGGATCGACCGTAATTAGTGCGTCCAGATTTTCAGAGAGTATCTCTGCAAAGTGTCGGGCAAGGATCGACTCACCTTCATGGAAAACCGCATCCTGACGCATATAGGGCAGATAAGGGCTTATCAGCACTACTTTCTTGGGCTGGTGCTCCTTTATCATTCGTAATACAAACAACAACGGCAGGATTTTTGAATTGGGGTGTGATAAATCCGCTAATACGACTACTGTTTTATCCTTGCACTGGCTGTGAATTTGAATGTTGACCTCGCCATCTGGAAAATAATGCATGGATAATTTACCCATGGTGGCACCGGTTTTTTCGCAAACTGGAGCAGATAGATTAAGGTTGTCCGACAGGTCAAAAAACAAGATGCTCATAGTCCTTCCTCGATAATGATCATTTCTTTGTGTGAATTATAGAAATTTAAAGCATATTCAAGCTCACCCGGAGCCTCTGAATGAATAGTAAGCAGCGTTGAACCCTCGGTGATAAAGTCGCCAACTTTAGCTTCCATATAGACTCCGGAAGCATGATCAGCCGGTGCGCCCGCTAGCTTGGCTAGACGACCCAACAGGCGGTTATTAATGCGACGAATATAGCCACTTTTTTCCGCATGCACATCCATCTTACAGGAAGCAATCGGTGGCTGTTTAAAGCCTCCCTGGGCTTCGCATATTTGCAAAAACTTATCCCAGGCTTCGCCTGACTCAATAACTCTTAGTGCCTCAGCCTTTCCTTCACCTTTTTTGACCACCTCTGCGTGCTCTAATAGCTCTCCTGCCAGTAGAACCGAACGCTCTTTAAGGTCCTTTGGTGCCGAGCCAGAATCCTTTAAGACACCAATAACATCCCATGCCTCAAGTGCAGGGCCAATCCCATAACCTACAGGTTGTGAACCGTCAGTTAACACCACTTTAACCTTCAGGCCCATTTCTTTACCAACTGTTGATAATTGATCGGCAAGCTCCTGAGCACTTTCTTCGCTTCTCAGTTTTGCAGTAGGGCCAACAGGAATATCAATTAATACATACTTTGAACCGGCTGCAATCTTCTTTGACAGAATGGATGCTATCAACTGGCCCTCGAAATCTATATCTAATGCTTTTTCGACACTGATCAGAATATCGTCGGCGGGACTGAGGCTCACAGAGCCTCCCCAGGCCAGACAGCCATGATGTTTCTCTACCACTTCCTTCAATTGGTTAAAAGATAAATCCACTTTAGTCATAGTTTCCATGACGTCAGCAGTTCCGGCTGGCGAAGTGATTGCGCGCGAAGACGTTTTAGGAATCGTCAAACCTTTTGCCGCCAGAATAGATACAACGATAGGAGAGGTTCGGTTGCCCGGCAATCCTCCGACGCAATGCTTATCAACGATTTTATCTCCTGGCCAGGTCAGCGTTTCGCCAGCATCAACCATTGCCTCAGTTAAATAGAGAATTTCCTCGTGCGTCATATTATTGTTTGCGCAGGCGGTAATAAAAGCCGCCAGATGCACATCCATGTAATGACCATCAACGATATCGCGCATGATTTCTTGCAACTGATGTTTATTCAGTTCATGGCCAAAAGCTTTGGCGCGGATATAGGCTAAAGAGTCGACCTGAGGAGCATGCGACAACTTGATGCGCTGTCCTTTTTTTAATTTCAGACGTTTCCAGGCTGTTTCAGAAAGGCCTGCAAAGCCTGGCTGAATTAAATCGCTATAGACGATTAAAAGCGTAGCGATAATAGCTTTATCGTTTACTTCTATCTGTACGCGCGACATACTCTCAAAGCCTTCTGAGCGTGCAACTGGAGAATCAGAACGCAGGAATATTAAAGGCTCATGACGTGAGTTGATACCGAGTCTTAATGCGACAGGGAGGATTGATTCAGATTTATCCATACAAAATGCAACTCGCTAAATTATAATTTAAATTCTGTAATAACCGGCTTATGGTCGCTGGCAACCTTCGAAAGTTTTTTGCGGCACAGGAAAACATTTTCGAGTTTCAAATCACCCTGATAAAAGACCCGATCCAGTCCGCCTCTTGGTGAAAATGATGGATAGGTTTTCATGGCTGATACTTTATTTTTGTAGCGTCTATCAGTTGCGCATTTAAAGCCTGCGTCCTCAGTCATAGGCTTGCGTAAAAGTGAACGCCAGTCGTTAAAATCACCAATCACCAGTTTATTTGAGTCCTTGTCTAACTCTTTCAGCTCTGATGAATTTAAAAGCTTCTGGATTTGCTTATCTCGTTCTTTTGCCGAAAGACCAAGATGCAGGTTGAATATATCAAGGTGGACTGCTTTGTGGGGACTGGATGGAATATCAATGGTTGTGTGCTGGCAACCACGACGCTTTTTATTATCAATCGTCAGGTCAATGTTGCGCTCACGTACAATTGGAAATTTACTCAGCGTCGCATTGCCATAATGGCCTTTTTTAAGACTGACATTTTTGCCGAGAACGTAGTAGGGAAAATCCAGTGCTTCAGCCAGCTCTTTGGCCAAATTCAATTCGCGAGAACGAGGTACTCCATCATCGACTTCCTGGAGAGCGATAATATCCGCATCATAGCTCTCCAGAATCTCGACAATGCGCTCAGGACGAAACCGACGGTCAACGCCAATTGCGCGATGGATGTTGTAGGTAATAACCTTAATGTTCATCCTGAAGTGTCCAGCTTAGCTGTAAAGATTAATCGGTGAGTTTGCTGGACTTGAACGCTTGCTTTAAATCCTTATAAGCCTCTTGTAACTGATGGCCCATCAAAGTAAAGCCCTTGCCAATATCATCAGATGCCTTTTGCGCACCCTTGCCAATGGTCTTCGCCTTAGCTTCAAAACGCTCCCACTCATGCTCAGTTTCTTGCCACTTATCACGCAGTTCCGCCTTAGCAAGATGTGCCTGAACCTTAAGCTCATCGCGCTGAGTTTTCAGTTTCTCATAGAGCTTTTTCGCTTCAGCTTTCAATTCTTCTTCATTCATGATGCAAACTCCTTTATTCCATGTGTTTAAGAGTGTAAAGCACATACTAGGTATATCATATTAACAGTTTAACTGCTTGATTTTTGTCAAGGAATGAGGAGGAAGATCAAGTATTTTCTGGAGACAGGGGTGGCGCCTGCGTGCTTGCCCTAATGGTTGGGGGCTTGTGCTTCAGTATTGATTTTCAGATGAGGTAGGGACAACTCATGAGTTGTCCGTACAGTTTATCGTAAATAATATCATTTCAGTAAAAAGTACTAACATTCAGTTTGTCATTCCCGCGAAGGCGGGAATCTATTCTATTTCTTAAACATGGATTCCCGCCTACGCGGGAATGACAGTCTGAGAAGTAAGTGCTACGACGTTTAGTCTGTCAGTGTAGAGGCGAGAGTCCAAAACACTCACCTCTACTGTGTTTCAAAACTAAGCCTTAAACCAATGCTTTGTCCTATTTGCAAATGCCACCAGCGATAACATGACTGGTACTTCAACCAGAACGCCGACAACAGTGGCTAAAGCAGCACCTGAGTGTAGTCCAAACAATGAAATAGCGACAGCTACAGCAAGCTCAAAGAAATTTGAGGTTCCGATCATGCACGCAGGAGCGGCAACATTATGTGGCAGTTTCATAAACTTGGCAGCGGCATAGGCGATAATAAAGATGCCATAAGTTTGAATCAGTAATGGAATGGCAATCAGGCCAATATCAAGCGGCTTGTCTAGAATTTTCTCGGCCTGAAATGCGAACAATAAAATGATGGTTAGCAACAGGCCTAAAATCGACCATGGCTTCGATTTGACCAGAAACATATGCAATCTATGATGATCATCTTTTTTATCTAACGCATTGCGTGTTATTGCACCGGCAATTAGCGGTAACAGGACATATAGAATCACCGACAATAATAATGTTTCCCATGGCACTGTAATGTCGGTTACGCCTAATAGGAAAGCAGCCAGTGGCGCAAAGGCAAAGACCATGATGACGTCATTAATCGAAACTTGCACCAAAGTATAGTTGGCGTCTCCTTTGGTTAAGTGGCTCCAAACGAAAACCATAGCGGTACAGGGAGCGACGCCTAGCAAAATCATACCTGCGATGTATTCATTGGCGGTTTGCGGATCAACCAAATCGGCGAAGAAGAATTTGAAGAAAAGGACGCCGAGCGCAGCCATAGTGAAAGGCTTAATCAACCAATTGATAACCAAGGTTAAAATCAGTCCTTTTGGCTTTTTGCCGACGTCTTTAATCGATTTAAAGTCAACCTGAACCATCATTGGGAAAATCATTAACCAGATGAGTACTGCTACCAAGATGTTGACATGAGCATATTCAAGCTTAGCGATATAGCTAAAAACATCCGGCAATACATTACCCAGAGTTACGCCAACGACGATACATAAAGCAACCCAAAGTGATAAAAATCGTTCAAAAACACCCATTAAAATAACTCCCCAAGTTGTTGCAATTCAGTTTTAAGTTGGTCAGCGTCCATCTGTTCAAAATCTTTCTCCAGAAGCGCACGAACGCGTTTTTCGATAACGCTAATCACATGCGCAAAAGCTTTGGCTTCTTCCTCTTCAGAGCTATGGCCTTTTGATGGATCGGGCAAACCCCAGTGCACTTTTAAGGTTTTACCCATCCAGACAGGGCAGGCTTCCCCAGCGGCACTATCACACACAGTAATCACCGCATCCGGCTCAAAATGGCTCAGCTCATCCCAGCTCTGGCTGGTTAATCCTTCGGTGCTGTAGCCGTGCTTGGCGAGGTATTTCAAGGTAAGGGGGTGGACAACGCCGCGCGGTGCGCTTCCAGCGCTGGCAGTTTCTAGACGACCTTGGCCTAAAGATCGCGCAATGACTTCTCCAAGCACGCTACGGCAGGCGTTATGAGTACAGATAAAGAGTAATTTCATGGCTATTCCTTGTAGAAATAGGTTAAATATGTCGTTCTAAGATATTGAAAATCTTTGGATATCAGCAGCATATTGAGCGTTCAGGACGATTTGCCATATCTTTTAGTCGCTGTCTGTTGTCTGCAATGTAGGCTTGATTGTCTGCAACGGCTTCAGATAAAACTTTGTGTGTCCATGCTGGCAGGTCCGGATTTAAACGGTAATAAACCCACTTACCATCACGCCTATCGAGCAACAGCCCGCATTGGCGCAATTGGGCGAGATGGCGAGAAATCTTCGGTTGGCTTTCATCCAAAGCTTCCATCAGTTCGCAGACGCACAGCTCAGTTGCCTGCTGGATTAACATCAGGCAACGTAAGCGGGTGTCGTCTGCCAAACACTTGAAGAAATCGGTTGGTTGCATAGTCTTGGCCATACTTGAATATATATGGCTGGCAATATATATGAAAGATCATATATGTCAAATAAAAGAGCCGTTGTGATCATCGTTAAGGGAGAGATGGTATCTATAAACTATAACGACGAATTCCGCCTTCTTGTTTGGAAATTCTAAGCAGACCTTTACGTTGATAAAACCTGATGGTTTCAACTCCAACGCCGCTCGCTTTTGCCAATTGGAAACATGGGGCTTGACTCCGTACTATGGTACTGTCTTTATACTATCACCATGTCAAAACATGGTACGAGGATAACTTATGACTCCTAAGCAAGAAATAAAAGCTGTACTGTCTCGAATGGTAATGGGTATGTCCCCATACAGATTCGTAACTGATGGGGTATATATCAATGCTAACTCACACTCACACTCACGCTATACATCCTTCAAAGCTCGAAGTCAGGAAATCACCAACAGCTTATGGTTATTTCTTCTAATTATTGGTGCTAAAGTAACTACAATTGATTCGGTAAAAGAATTGCCAATTATGGTTAAGGTAAAACCACATGAGTGAACATCCTTCCAAATTAAAAACCGTAGAGCTCACCATTGAAGGTGCAGGCTGTGCCAGTTGTGTCGGCAAAATTGAAGGTGCATTAAAAGGCGTTTCTGGCGTTGAGAGCGCTGAAATGAATTTCGCTGACCGCACTGTAACGGTTAAAGGTAGCGCTTCCAGCGACTCCATGGTTCAAGCCGTTGAGAATGCGGGCTATCAGGCATCGTTAATTGAAAATGAATCTGAAAGTGATGCTCTTGAAGAAAAGGAGCAGGCTAGCAAAGCTTATTACAAGCGCCTCATGACGCAGATGTGGATTGCGCTGGGTGTTGGTGTCCCTTTAATGGCGTATGGTTTATTAGGCGGCGCCATGACTGTAACCACAACCAAGGAACGCATTGCCTGGTTAATTGTCGGCCTTGTCACACTGGCTATTATGTATTTTTCCGGTAAGCATTTCTTTACCGGTGCCTGGAAATCCTTTAAGAATCACTCAGCCAACATGGACACCCTGATTGCATTGGGTACGGGTACCGCATGGCTCTATTCTATGGTTGTGGTGTTCTTCCCTGATTCAATTCCCGAAATGGCGCGCCATGTCTATTTCGAAGCAACCGCCATGATTATTGGTTTGATTAATTTAGGTCTGGCGCTGGAAGTTCGAGCGCGTGGCAGAACCTCAGAAGCCATTAAACGCTTGATCGGCTTGCAGGCTAAAACGGCTCGTGTGATTCGCGATGGCGATGAACAAGACATCCCGATTGAAGATGTTCAGAAAGACGATTTAGTGCGTGTTCGTCCCGGTGAAAAAATTCCAGTTGATGGGGTCGTAACAGAAGGCAAGTCGAGTATTGATGAATCCATGCTGACCGGTGAGCCAATGCCGGTTGAAAAAGGAGAGGGCGATGAGGTCTCTGCCGGTACTATCAATAAAAGCGGTTCCATAATTTTCAAAGCAACTCGTGTTGGAAAAGATACTGCGCTCGCGCAAATTATTAAAATGGTCAAACAGGCGCAAAACTCCAAGCCACCGATTGGCCGCCTGGCCGACATAATCGCTGCTTACTTTGTGCCGACTGTGATGATAATCGCGGTTGTCACCGCGCTGGTGTGGCTTAACTTAGGCGCGCAAGATGCGCTGGCTTTTGCCGTCGTTTCAGCAACCACAGTTTTAATTATTGCCTGTCCCTGTGCATTAGGGTTGGCAACTCCAATGTCAGTGATGGTCGGTGTCGGTAAAGCCGCCGAAGCTGGTGTTCTTATTCGTAATGGCGAATCGCTACAGACTGCTTCTAAAATTACAGCCATGGTACTGGATAAAACCGGCACCATTACCGAAGGTTCGCCTAAAGTGACCAACATAGTGTCATTCAATGATTTGTCAGACGATGAGAACTTAAAACTGGCGGCAAGCCTTGAAACCGGCTCTGAGCATCCACTCGCTCAAGCCATTGTTGAGTCTGCAAAAGAAAAAGATATTGAGCTTAGCAAAAGCTCAGACTTTAACTCTATTGCCGGTCATGGTGTGGAAGCTAATGTTGACGGTAAGCATCTGTATTTTGGTAATGAAAAGTTGATGCGCGATCAAGGTATCGACATTGACCATGCAGTAGATAAAGCACAAGAGTTAGCCAGCGAAGCCAAAACCCCAATGTACTTCGCCATAGATAAAAAACTCGCCGCCATTATTGCAGTAGCAGATCCGATCAAAGAAGATTCAATTGAAGCCATAAAGCGATTACAGAAAGACAATATTCGCGTAGTGATGCTGACTGGTGATAACAAGGCCACCGCCAAGACAGTCGCCAACAAAGTCGGCATTGAAGAGTTCTTTGCGGAAGTGCTACCGGAAGACAAAGTCAATAAAGTGAAAGAATTACAACAAGAAGGCGAGCTGGTTGGCATGACTGGTGATGGTATTAACGATGCACCTGCACTTGCGCAGGCTGATGTTGGATTTGCTATTGGCACAGGAACCGACGTGGCCATCGAAAGCGCCGATATCACCTTAATGCGTGGTTCATTGCATGGCCTGGCAGATGCGGTGGCAACCAGTAAAGCAACCCTGCGCAATATCAAGCAAAACCTGTTTGGCGCCTTTGTGTACAATGTTGCAGGCATTCCAATTGCAGCCGGTCTCTTGTATCCATTTTTCGGCATCCTGCTCAGTCCGGTCATTGCAGGTGCTGCGATGGCGTTTTCCTCAGTAACCGTTGTCACCAACGCCAACAGATTACGTTTCTTCAAACCTAAAGACCATTAAGCCAAAGGACAAACTATGAACTTACTTATCATTAATCTCGCTGGCTTAGCCGTTATTGCCCTGATTATTTACTGGTTCTGGATATACAAACCGAAAGATATAGAAGCAAAAGGCAACGACGTCATTAAAATTACCGTCGAAGATGGCATCTACCAACCGTCGCGTATCAGCGTACCAGCTGATACCGAAATCACCCTCGAATTTAATCGCAAAGACGAAACCCCATGCGCCGAAATGGTCATTTTTCCAGAGCTAGACATCAGCGAAAGTTTGCCCATTAATAAAACTAAAACCATTAAACTGAAAAAACTCGAAAAAGGTAGTTACCAATTCCACTGCCAGATGCAAATGTACAAAGGCGAACTGCATGTGGAGTGAATTTTAAGTCATTGCGAAGGAGCAAAGCGACTGCGGCAATCTCGCACCCACAACTGGTACGGACATGCCTTATGTGTGCCCCATCCTAAAACCGCTCCCACTCTCTGTAGGGACAACTCATGAGTTGTCCCTACGTTTACCACCCATAACCCAAACTTATCGCACCCCATATAACAAATACTGCAAAAACATTGATTTAGATCTATGACATCTGGCTATAGATACCTATAATTGCGCCACCCGAAAAAAGATAGCCATGGCAAATACCATGAAAAAATATTCGTCTATTTTGTTTTTATCTTTGTTATTCCTTCCTTTTCAAGTGCTTGCGTCAGAAACCTCATCTGGAACTTTACTTAATTTAACTGACCACTGGGTCGGTTTTGTGGCCATCGCCATCTTCGTCATAGCGTACTCACTGGTCATATTCGAAGAAAAAATCCACTTAAGAAAATCTAAGCCAATTCTAATCGCGGCGGGTTTAATCTGGCTGGTGATTGGTATTGTCTATAAACAGCATGGTTTATCGACCTTAGCAGAAGAGGGTATTCGCCATAACTTCCTAGAGTACGCTGAGCTGTTCTTCTTCCTGCTCGTTGCCATGACCTACATTAACGCCATGATTGAGCGTGATGTGTTTGATGCTCTGCGTGATTGGCTGGTCAATAAAGGCTTTACCTACAAACAACTATTCTGGATGACTGGTATTCTTGCCTTCTTTATCTCACCGATTGCGGACAACTTAACCACCGCATTGATCATGTGTTCAGTAGTGTTAGCGGTTGGTAATGGCCATGCAAAATTCGTCGGCGTCAGCTGTATCAACATCGTTGTCGCGGCCAACGCAGGTGGCGCATTCAGCCCATTCGGCGACATCACAACCCTGATGGTCTGGCAAAAAGGCATGGTTGAATTCTCAGAGTTTTTCTCATTATTTATACCATCAGTGGTTAACTTCCTGGTGCCAGCATTTATCATGCAATTTGCCATCATGAAGGGCAAACCTGCAGCAATT
Organism: Kangiella sp.; assembly: GCF_014762745.1. Taxonomy (GTDB): domain Bacteria; phylum Pseudomonadota; class Gammaproteobacteria; order Enterobacterales; family Kangiellaceae; genus Kangiella. The sequence continues at coordinate 78,361 of NZ_JABURJ010000104.1, read as the reverse complement.
GAAGAGGGCAGTCATGCGCAAATAAAGCAGGGTGGTTTAGTGATCGTCGGCCTCTTCCTGCTCACCATCATCACAGCCATTTCATTCCATAACTTCCTGCACCTGCCACCAGCTATCGGCATGATGCTTGGTCTTGGCTTCCTGAAATTCTATGGCTTCTTCCTGCGCAGACAACATAAAAAAGAAACCGAAGAAAACCCAACCAGTGTTTCAACTCAAAGACCCTACGATATCTTCGACCGTATCGCGCAAGCAGAATGGGATACTTTATTCTTCTTCTATGGCGTGATTCTTGCCGTAGGTGGTTTAGGATTCTTAGGCTATCTTGGCATGGCATCCAGCTACATGTACGGTGAACTTGGCGCCACTCCAGCCAACGTCCTCGTCGGTATCTTGTCATCCATCGTCGACAACATCCCGGTCATGTTCGCAGTACTCACCATGCAACCCGACATGTCACACGCACAATGGCTACTGGTCACCTTAACAGCAGGCGTCGGCGGCAGCTTATTATCCGTCGGCTCAGCAGCGGGTATAGCACTCATGGGACAGGCCCGCGGCCACTACACCTTCATGACACACCTCAAATGGACACCCGCCATCGCACTCGGCTACGCAGCCAGCATCTGGGTGCACTTGTTTATAAACGGATCTTAAAAGAAACACTATTAATACAGCGGCCAATTGGCCGCTTTTTTCATTATACGGGATATGAGCAAGCGGACTTTAAATTTATGTGAGTATAGTGTGTATAATTATTTGCAATAACTGTTTTCAGTGTGTATAGTGTGTGTGAACAAACAAGACTTTCTATAGGTGATAAAAATGAGCCAGTCAAAATATTATTTAAGGATTTGTTTAGATGAAAAGCGGCGATTTAATCAATTTAATAGAAAAAGCTGGGTGGGAACTTGTAAGGGTTAAGGGTAGCCACCACCACTTTAAGCACAAAGATTATCCGGAATTATTAACTATTCCGCATCCTAAAAAGGATATACCCAAAGGGACTTTGCGAAACATTCTTAAAGTAGCCCGATTATAATTAAGATAGGTATGGGAGTTATTATTGGTTAACTGAGGGAACCAAACTTAGTGACCGGTAGGTGAAAATATGAAATATTTAGTTGCAGTACACAAAGATCCTGATACAGGCTTTGGGGTAACTATTCCTGACGTTACTGGGTGCTTTTCTTATGGTGATACATTTGAAGAGGCTTTGGATAACGCTAAAGAGGCTTTGGCAGAACATCTAGAGATTCTTGCTGAAGATGGGGTTGATATACCTATTCCTGGAGATCAGGCAGAACATCTGGTTAACCCTGACTTTGAAGGTGCTTTATGGGCTTTTATTGACTTGGATCCCTATGATTATATGGGTAAAGCCAAGCGCATAAACGTCACAATGCCTGGATACGCACTCAAGAAAATTGATGACTTTGTTGAGCGTCATACCAAAGACCATGATCGCTCGAAATTTTTGCTGAGGGCTGCCATGTCAGTGATGGAAAAAGAAGCAAGGCTTGATAAGGGTAAAGAAGAAGACGTTGCTGAGTGTTGCTAAAAAACCGCCACTTGGCGGTTTTTTATTTAATGGAGTCAGGTTATATAAGAGCTAATACTAATAACTTTTGTGCGTGTAAGCTTGTCATCCTTCTAAACATGACTAACTCAAACTAACGCCCAGCGCACTTAATCCTACCCAAATCCCCATGCCTATCATGATCAGGTTTTCAGTTAATGATATAAAGCCTAGCGGCACATTGCTGGAGCCACCAACGCAAGCGCATTTCAGTTCTCGCTTATCAATGTAGACAGCTTTAAACACTGATATTGCACCTATCGATCCGATGGTGAGTGCTAATGGTGCGGAGAGCCAGGGCAGCAACCCACCAATCATTAATACACCCGCGAGACCTTCCGCCACGGGATAGATGTAAGAGTAGGGGACCCAACGCTTAGCGAGTAAATCATAGTTAAGAAACATGATGGAAAAGCTTTCGATATCCTGTAGTTTTAGCAGCGCTAAAATAGCCATACTGAATGCTATGAACCAATGCAATGCTTGTAGATTCAGAGCTGTATCGAACACTGCAATGCTTGCCGCTATCGCCATCAAAAACGTCATGCTAAATAGCGCAATTACCGGCTGGTAGCTGGTTTCGTCTTTAGACTTTACTGGTTTCCCGAAGTGTTTTCTGACAGCTTCATAGCCACCAATTCTTACTCCTTCGATAAAGGTTTGCGGAGTGGTGGATACATCATGTTTAGCCTTAAAATCGTCAGTCTCGCTGCGAGACGTTAACCAGTTATCTTCAACCTCATAGCCTTCACGCAGCAAAAGATCTTTGGTTTTAAGCCCGTAGGGGCAAACGTGTTTGTCCATTACCATTCGATACAGTACAGCCTTCTTTTCTTGATTAGCAGTCATAAGTTATCCTCGTACCTGTTTTGAGATGGTGATAGTATAAATACCGTATCATAGTACGGAGTCAAGACACATGTTACCAATTGGCAAATTCGCAAAGGCGGGCGGCGTTGGCGTGGAAACCATCAGGTTTTATCAGCGCAAAGGCTTACTCAAGATTCCTCCTCAGAAAGGCGGAATTCGTCGCTATGGCGATGAAGACCTCAAGCAACTTAAGTTCATACTCAAAGCCAAAGCCGCAGGATTCACACTGGCAGAGATAAAAGAACTCATCGCGCTCGACTCAAGCAACGACCGACATAAAGCGTATGAGCTAGCATCTTCACGTGTAACAGCACTCGATAAACAAATAGCAGAACTTAAACAAGCCAGAAACTCGTTGCAGCAACTGGCGACAGAATGCCGCAATAGCAAGGCTGGGCCTTGTCCAATCATTGAGGCTTTTGATGTTTAGCTACTTAAATACAAACTTAAACACTAGTAAATAATTTATGGCTGAAGCATTGTTAGCAGATTCTCTTGATATTTTGGCGATGCCTCAGTTTATGCATTAACGCTGTTTACCTTGCATGAAAGTGATAAAACGCGCTAAGTATTGTGGGACTGTTGCAGAATAGTTCCTGGCAGGTCGTTAGCGAAGTCTGGAAAGTAAGACAGAGAAGCTTGAAAGACTCAGACAGAGCCTAACACAAGCTAACAAAAGCAGGGCATTTCCCTGCTTTTATTAGCGATAGAGTGATATTATTTTTTCCGGCGATGAACTAATTGATACAAAATGGGCAGTATGATGAGAGTCAGCAGAGTAGAGGAAATAATCCCGCCGATAACCACTGTAGCCAGCGGTCTCTGAACTTCTGCACCAGTGCCAGTATTGAGTGCCATTGGTATAAAGCCTAAGCTCGCCACCAACGCAGTCATCAGAACGGGGCGAAGACGAATGATTGCTCCTTCAATGATAGCAGTGGTTAACTCGCTGGTTTGTCGCCACTTGTCTCGAATGAAGGAAACCATAACCAGTCCATTGAGAACCGCAACACCTGACAGGGCAATAAAGCCGACACCTGCTGAGATCGATAGCGGCATATCTCTCATCCATAAGGCAAATACGCCGCCAGTTAAGGCCATCGGCACGCCACTAAAGATAATTAGTGAATCCTTAAGCGAACCGAAAGCCATCACCAGAAGGCCAATAATAATTAACAGCGTGATCGGTACCACAATCATCAGGCGCTGACTGGCAGATTCCATCTGCTCAAAGGTGCCCCCGTAATCCAACCAGTATCCGCTAGGTATTTTGACTTGCTGATTGATCTGTTGTTTAACCTCTTCGACAAAACTGCCCAAATCCCTATCACGCACATTGGCAGTGACCACCACGCGACGCTTGCCGTTTTCACGACTGATCTGAGCAGGCGCTGGCTTGAGCGCCAGGTCAGCTACTTCATTCAAAGGTACAAAGTCTCCGTTTGGAAGAGGGATAGGCAAAAACGCCAGATTATCAATATCGGTGCGTATTGTTTCCGGCAATCGAACCACCAGCTTAAAGCGACGATCACCCTCATAGATTAAACCTGCTTCTTCTCCACCAATACCGGCTGCAACCAGCTCCTGGAGGTCATTCAAATTTAATCCATAGCGTGCCAACATCATACGTTTAGGGATAATTGACAGCATGGGAAGCCCAGTGACCTGTTCTACACGGGCATCTGCGGAGCCTTCAATACCTTCAATCACTTTCAGGATATCATTGGCAGTTATGACCAATTGATCCAGATCGTCGCCAAAAACTTTAATACCCAGATCGGCCCGAACACCTGAGATCAGTTCATTAAAACGCATCTGGATAGGCTGGGTAAATTCGTATTTATTACCAGGCAGTTGCGCGACAGCCGTTTCCATCTCCGCCACCAAATCGGCCTTTTCGCGATCAGGATCGGGCCACTCACTACGTGGCTTTAGAATTACGAAATTGTCCGCAACACTGGGTGGCATGGGGTCGGTGGCTACTTCAGGTGTCCCAATTTTTGCATAAACTTTATCGACTTCAGGAAAATCCTTTAGCCGCTCTTCAAGAACCTCCTGCATAGCAATGGACTGCTCAAGGCCAGTACCAGGAATGCGTAACGCATGAAGTGCTATATCACCTTCATCCAATTGCGGAATGAACTCCGAACCTAAGGTCGTCAGTAACCAAACGCTGAACACAACCAGTGCTGATGCCGCAGATAGCACTAGCCAACGAAATCGAAGTGCCATCTCCAGAACTGGTCGATAGAAAGACTTGCTGGCGACAATAATACGGCTTTCCTTTTCACTGATTTTGCCGCCCATGAATAAAGCAACGGCAGCTGGCACAAAGGTCAGTGACAGTAACATAGCCGACAATAACGCCATAACTACAGTTGCAGCCATTGGGTGGAACATTTTTCCTTCAACGCCTGTGAGGGTAAATATTGGGATGTAGACCACGGTGATTATCGCAACCCCGAATAAGCTGGGTCGAATGACTTCACTGGTTGCCTGATAGACTAATTCCAGCCGCTCGCGAAATTCAAGCCGTTTACCAATTTGTTGCTGGGACTCGGACAAACGCCTGATACAGTTTTCAACAATAATCACAGCCCCATCAACAATCAGACCAAAATCTAAAGCACCAAGACTCATCAGATTGGCTGAAACACCAGTTTGTACCATGCCCGTGATAGTGGCCAGCATTGACAGAGGTATCACCGCAGCTGTAATCAGCGCTGCACGGATATTGCCAAGCAAAAGAAACAAGACAACAATCACCAGCAACGCTCCTTCGAGCAGGTTTTTCTGTACAGTGGCAATGGTTTTGTCCACCAGAGAAGTGCGGTTATACACCGCTTCTACCTCTATACCTTTTGGCAGAGAAAGTTTAATTTCCTCAAGCTTTTGCGCCAGATCCTGAGCTACGACCTGGGGATTCTCACCGATTAGCATCATCGCTGTCCCCATGACCGTTTCGTGCCCATCACGGGTCGCAGCACCAGTTCGCAATTCCTTGCCTATAGCTACTTCTGCAACATCCTTGATGGTTACTGGCACATTCCCGAAGCGACCAACGACGACACTCTCAATCTCCGAAATAGTGGCCAGCTGACCCGGTGAACGAACCAGTAACTGCTGGCCATTCTTTTCGATATAACCTGCGCCACGATTGTTGTTATTACTACGCAGGGCGCTAGCCACATCCTCCATGGTAACGCCCATCTGCAACAGTCGCTGTGGATCGGGGAGTACGTGATATTGCTTATCAAAGCCGCCAATGGTATTGATTTCTACCGTTCCGGGTACTTGTGCTAACTGTGGCTTGATGATCCAATCCTGTACCTCGCGCAGAGCCATGGCATCCCAGGGCTCTCCGTTTTCCAGAGTAGCTCCTGGAACTGCTTCGACGGTGTAGACGAAGATTTCACCCAGGCCTGTAGCGATAGGGCCCATTTCTGGTTCCAGCCCAGCCGGAAGCGCGCTTTTTATCGCGGACAAGCGCTCATCAATCAGGTTGCGGGCATGGTAAATATCGGTTCCTTCCTTGAACACTACGGTAACTTGTGACAATCCGTAGCGTGATAATGAGCGGGTATAATCAAGCTCCGGCAAGCCGTAGAGTGCTGTCTCTACTGGAAAAGTTATTCGCTGTTCAGCTTCCAGAGGTGAATAACCAGGTGCTTCAGTGTTGATCTGTACCTGCACATTCGTGATATCAGGCACGGCATCAATTGGCAGCTTTTGGTAACTCCAGATCCCAACACCAATTACTGCCAGCATCAAGGTCATAATCAGGAAACGTCTCTCTATAGAGAGGCGTAAAATTGCATTAATCATGTTGGCCTCCCGCTTAGTGATCGTGTGACGCGCCGGATTTTTCGATATCGGCTTTGATCAAATAACTGTTTTCCACTACATAGTTATCACCAGGCTTCAGGCCGCTCAGTATTTCTGTATAGGAGCTATCGCTGGCCCCCAGTTCCAAGGGCCGGATCTCATAGGTATCGCCAACCTTGATGAATACTACCGTCCAGTCGCGAAAACTCTGCAACCCTCGATTGTCTACGGCAAGTGGTACGTCAATTTTCTCAACATCAATCTGACCTTGAACTAAATCGCCTGGCGCCATGTCACCATCCTCATTATTTAAAATTGCTCGAGCAATGACATACGGTGATCCTGAGGCGGTAGTAGTGATGTGGGTGAGTTGACTCTCGTCAGTGTGATTATTGTGGATAATATGAACAATTTGCCCGGGTTGAACCTCTGAGCGTTGGCTCGGAAATATTTTGAATTCGGCCCAAAGCTTTTTGTTACTAACCAATGTCAACAGCGGGGCATTAGTAACTGTTTCACCTACATTGACGGAACGCTCCTGAATGATGCCAGCGATAGGGGCTCGTAATTCATACCGTTGCAAGCTTTTGTTTGACTCAATAATTGCCAGAACATCGCCTTTATTGACTTGATCACCGATGTTGACTCGAACCGCAGTCACCACGCCTGGGAAGCGGGCACGAATTTGCGCTTTATGGTCGGGAGGCGTGACCAAACGGCCATAGACTGGCAAATGACGCTCGATGCTGGCGGGACCGGCTGACTGTGTAGTAATTCCTACTTTTTTAGCCATGTCCTCTTTAATTTGGATACGTCCTTCATAGGATTGCCACTGCCACTGGTAATTACTGCCATCCAGACGTAACTTCACTGACACATCGAATGAGTGCGGCTCAGTTACAACGCCTTCCCCCAGCCAATAGTCGTTGTTTTTGTTGAAGTGAAATACATCTTGCTGACCACCTAGACGTGTTAAAGTTACCGTCAGATTTGCGTCTTCAACAGGTTTTCCATCTTGTGTAATCCACGCGCGGTATTCTGGTGGAACGCCACGCTCAAAGATCGCTAGTTCTAAAGTAACATTGCCGTCACTTAGTATCTTTCCACCATTCGGCCCTTTAGCTTGTTGGGGGCTTTTATTAGTTTCGGCGCTCTGTGCAAAGGCGTTTGTCACGTTATGGGCTAAGACCATCAACGGAATCAGCAAAAGCAGCGACCAGCGTTTAAGAAATTGTGTCTTTTGTAGGTTCATTTTTAATGTCCTGAATTCTGTTTGTAACTTATGCGCTAACATAGCTTTAGAGTTCGACCGAAGATTGAGTCAGTGGCTGCGCAGTTAATTGCTCAATGGTTACCCCAAATAACAATATAGCAACAGCTTCATCAATCAGTTTTCTCTTGGCAGCGATCAATTCCTGTCTAGCCAGCACATATTCAAAATAGCTGTATCTACCGCGCTGATATGCCTCTTCAGAATCATGAAGCGCAGACAGAAGGGCGGGGATAACATCCTGCTCAAGACGTTGAGCAGTCTTTATCGATTGCTCTCTATATTGATAGGTTTTCGCCAGTTGAGTCTGTAGGCGAAGCAGGGCAGTTCTCTTGCTTACAAAAGTTTGCTCTTTAATTGCTTGAGCTCGTTGATAAGCACCTTGATTCCGTGATTGTGAAAACAGATCCATGCTGAATCCTGCTTTTAATCCCATGTCGCCACTTGCCTCGTTGCGAACAACCCCAACAGACCAGTTCAGGTCACTTTGATTGTTTGATCTGACCAGATCTAACTCAGCATCCCTGATACGTTCAAGTGCAGCATATTGCCGGATTGATGGGTTATTCTGTATTTCAGCAAGTAACTGTTCGAGGCTTCGACTCTTTCCAAATTGATATAAATTTCCTTGAACGGCAAAGGAGGGCGCATCCATTTCTCCCCACATAGAAGCGAGATTAACTTGCGCTGCGCGATAATAAGACTGCTCTTTATTAAGCGTTAGTTCTGCTTGAGCAAGAGAAGCCTCAGCTCTACTCGCTTCTGCTGTCATGCTGGCTCCAAGCTTCACCCTTCGCTTTACAATGGTTAGAGCTTTTTGCGCAATCTGAACAGACTCCTCAGCGAGTTTTATTCGCTCTTGAGCTGCTAGAACCTCAAGATATCGCTTGGCCGTTTCAGACAGTAATTCCAATGTCTTGAGTCGCTTTTGTGTACCAAGATAGTCATTATTTGCTGATACGACTTGTTGGCGGGCATCCAACTTTCCACCCAGTTCAATTGCTGAAGAAAGTGATACGGTCAACTCTGAATTGTCTAATCCGCTAAACACTCCATTTCCAGAAAAATTTTCAAGTTCAACACCAAGTTGGTAGCCGGGATTAAGTGATGCCGTAGACATTTCACCTGCAAGTTCCTGAAACTGGAACTGAAATAGCTCTAGTTCAGGATTACTGTCTAAGGTCAGTTTTAATGCTTGTTGTAAATTTAGTGTTGGTTTTGCTACGGACTCATTTTCTTCTGCAATCGATTTTTCTTTAGCAATCAACACTGATGGGGTCAGTAAAAGGCTAAACCAGAAGTAACACAAAAATATGACTCGCAAAGCAACAGGATCTGCGTTCCGATAGAACATATAAATTTTTCTCCAAACTAATAGACAAAAATGGCTTTTAATAAAGCCAGTTAACTAAAGTAACTTTAATAGTATGTCTATTGCCTGGGCGGACGGTCTAAAGAAGTGATTACGCCAACTTTATCTGAGACGGTAAAGCCGATTGGTTTAATGTTTATAGAACTAAAGGAAGGAGTATATTCCTTGCGGAAGTACATATAGATATGACAAGTGTGGCAATGATAGCAACCAGAACATCCGGAACAGTCATCATTCAATAGCTCTTGTTCAAAATGCAATGTGTCTTTATCAACATCAAGATCAGACGTACATTCGAGTGAATTAATGACCTGAGTACAGGAATTAGCTTCTGCATACTGGCCATAAATCTGAAAGGCATCCGCTAAAGGAGCGACTGCCTGTATGATCAAGAGCAAAACAAAACTGTATGTGAGCCGACGTGCTAACAAAGTATTTGCCTGTCATTAGAAGAAAGCGAATGATATACGTTTTCGATATTAATTCCAAGTTTAAGGGTTTGGTCACCCATCCGCATATTCGCATAACTTATATTATGTTCAATTAGACGAAACTTATATAAGTCATATCTGACTTGTGATATTTATGACCAACTAAAACACTTCACTTTTAACAACTAAAGTACTTCAATTACAACTAATACGCTTCAAAGCACGTAGGATTACAAGTAAATTAGTGCAAAATTCATATAGAGAATTATGTTCTATAACGGCTTGATAACAGGCATTAAATATGTGATTAATAGAGCTCGATACCCTTTCTCGACAATACAATATGCAGGTACATGAGTTATTTCTAGAAATTATCAATCGAGATGATCCTAAACTCACCCTAGCATTTAATAAAGATGACAAGTGCTGGGGCTGGTATGGCTACGATGGGATGGGTAGGTATGTATTTCTTGAAATCAAAAACCAGGAAGTCCTAAGTTCAGCCGAGTATTACTTCGAGCAGAATCTACTTCATAAGATTAAAGATGTATACGCTGTAGAGAATGGTTGTGAATGCACCTTATATGAAATTGCTTAAGCAACATCTCAGTCTTTAAATCTGTCAAAATATCATTATTAGAATCGTTTAGATGCCCTGCTCTTTATATGTGGCGTGATATTTTAGCTCTATGCGTGGCGTGAGTGGTTCCAATCCTGATATTGCATAGCTACCCTATTAATATTTCAATTCGATGTAAAACGGTACATACTCTATTTGAGGTACGGCCACGATTCGTGATAAATCGACCAAAAAATAGTTTAACCATATGAAATATATTGAATATCTCAACGAACTAACAGCAGACTTTGCGCTATTGATACACTGTTTGTTATATTCGTACTTTCAACTTAGAATTTTACTACCCACTTCAGTACCGACAATACGGTTAAATTATGTATGTAATTGGTCAACTTGCCAAATTGGCAAGCGTAAACGTTGAGACCGTTAGATATTATGAACGGTGCGGCTTAATTGAACAGCCCCAAAAACCCGTTAAAGGTTATCGTCGTTATCCTGAGACGACTTTGAATCGCATTCGGTTTATCAAACGTGCTCAAGAGTTAGGGTTTTCCTTGGATGAGATCGCTAACTTGCTGATGCTGGAAGAGACTTCTTGCCAAGAAGTACAAAGTATAGCAAACCACAAACTTGCCAGTGTTCGTGCAAAAATGGCTGATCTACGCCGCTTAGAAACCAGTCTTAATGATTTACTGAAACAATGTGCAAGCAACACTGAACAGGCACATTGCCCGATTATTACTTCCCTTCTCCCAGAAAACAACTAATAACAATCGCTAAACCCCTTGACTCCGTACTTGGATACGGAGTTTATACTGTTTTCTATCAGAACATTTGAAGTGGAGTAAGCCATGGCAAAAAACGATACCAGTTTACCGCTAGTTGGTGGTATTGCTGCTGCTATTGGTGCTGGGCTTTGTTGTGCTGGGCCCTTAGTCTTGTTACTACTAGGCGTTAGTGGTTCTTGGATTGGCAATCTGACCGTATTGGAGCCATACCGCCCTATTTTTATCTTGCTGGTACTGGTTTTATTTAGTTTTGCCGGTTGGAAAGTTTATCGACCTATAGAAGAGTGTGAGCCTGGAACCGCTTGTGCAATGCCACAAGTACGTAAGCGCCGGCAGATCATTTTCTGGGTAACCGCCTTCATTGCATTAATATTAGTCACTAGCAATTACTGGATTATCTGGTTTGCTTAATTATATCGTTGAGAAATAACCCTTGGAGAAGAAGATGAAAAAAATTGCACTATTATCCCTACTATCAATACTTAGCTTGGGTGCGTTTGCCAAGCAGCAAACAGTCATGCTTGAAGTTCCCACGATGACCTGCGTAACTTGTCCGATTACGGTGGAAAAAGCATTGCAACAGGTTGAGGGAGTTACCAAAGCTGAAGTGACCTTCGAAGATAAGTTAGCCGTGGTCACTTTTGATGATGAAAAAACTACGGTGGAAAAGCTGACCGAGGCCACAAAAAATGCCGGCTATCCATCTGTGGTAAAGCAATAAAGGACGAATACTAATGAAGAACCTGCTGAGTCTTTTTACCCGTATTGGCGACAAAGCCAGCTCATTAGGTGCCGTGGTGTCTGCCATGGGTTGTGCCATGTGCTTTCCGGCCATCGCCAGCTTGGGGGCAGCCATCGGGCAGGGTTCCTCAGTCAGTGGTAGTGGTTCTTTATCAATACACTCTTGCCTATATTGGCTTGGGTTAGCCTAATAGTTAACGGACTTGGCTGGATTGGTCACAAGCAGTGGCATCGTAACCTGCTTGGTATGCTAGGGCCTATTCTGTTGTTGCTATCACTTTATCCGTTCTTTCAATATGCCTGGAGCACTTATGTGACGTACTCAGCCTTGGCACTGATGGTAGCGGTATCAATCTGGGATATTTTTTCGCCAGCGAATAAACGCTGTGACAATGAAAGTTGTGTGCTTCCTGCCGACAACACTCACTCAAATCCATAAGGAGGTCTTTATGCGTAAATTCTCCATCTCTGGAATGACTTGTGAAAGATGCCCTCAGCAGATCGAAGATGCCTTGATCGTCATGCCTGGCGTCAGAAATGCCACCGTTTTTTATACGAAATCCAGTGCAGTCGTCGAAGCAGAATCTGATGTCAATGAACAGACGCTAATCAATACCATCAAAGCTCTTGGCTACACGGCTCAACCTGTCGCGTTAGATGGCTGCGATAGTGAAGATGTGACTGACAAAAAGTCGCTGCATGTCGCTATCATCGGTACTGGCTCGGCTGCTTTTGCTTGTGCTATCAAGGCAGTGGAAAATGGAGCACAAGTCACACTCGTTGAAGCTGGAGATGTGATCGGAGGTTGTTGTGTTAATGTCGGTTGTGTACCTTCGAAAATTCTGCTCCGGGCTGCCCAGCTGGCTGAACAGCAGCGTAACAATCCTTTCGACGGTCTAGAAAATCATGAACCTTCTTTGGATCGTAGCTTGTTAGCGAAACAACAAACTGCACGCGTGGAAGAGTTACGTGCCGCCAAATATCAGCATATTCTGGATACCAATCCAGCATTGTCATTGGTACAAGGTTATGCATCTTTTAAAGATACTCATACCTTAACTATTCGCAACAAAGATGGTTACGAGCAAGAGCTGGTTGCAGATCGCTTTTTGATTGCCAGCGGCAGTCAGCCATCTATTCCTCCTATTCCAGGCCTGGTTGATACCCCTTATTGGACTTCGACGGAAGCTTTATTCGAAACTGAGCTACCTGAGCACTTGTTAGTGATAGGCTCTTCAGTTGTGGCTGTCGAACTTGCTCAAGCTTATCGTCGGCTGGGTGCAGAGGTCACTATCTTGGCTCGCAGTACTTTATTGCTCCGTGAAGACCCACTGTTGGGAGAAGGCTTAACCGTAGCTTTTGAACAGGAAGGCATTCGCGTACTGGAACATACCCAAGCCAGTCAGGTGTCTTATGAAGATAATAAGTTTATCCTTGATACCGAGCAAGGAGAAATTCGTGGCGATAAATTGCTGGTCGCCACCGGCCGTGCACCCAATACAGCTAACCTTAATCTAGGCGTTGCTGGTGTCGAAACAGAAGCCAATGGAGCGGTCGCTGTGGACAATCAGATGCGCACATCACAGCCACATGTTTATGCTGCTGGTGACTGTAGCAACATGCCGCAATTAGTTTACGTTGCAGCTGCTGCTGGGAGCCGTGCTGGGATCAATATGACTGGCGGTGAAGCACAATTGGACCTGTCCACCATGCCTGCCGTGATTTTTACCGAACCGCAGGTAGCAACGGTAGGGTTGTCAGAACAAGAAGCTCATGCACAGAATATTGAGACCGAAAGTCGAGTATTGCCACTGGAAAACGTGCCTCGAGCACTGGCTAACTTCGACTCTCAGGGTTTCATCAAACTGGTGGTTGAAGCTGGCTCCCAACGCCTGATCGGAGCCCAAGTATTAGCTCATGATGGCGGCGAGATTATCCAGAGCGCGGCACTGGCGATTCACAACCACATGACAGTGGATGACTTAGCGGATCAATTGTTTCCTTATTTAACTATGGTGGAAGGCCTGAAGCTTTGTGCACAAACTTTCAGTAAAGATATTAAAGAACTGTCTTGCTGTGCTGGGTAAGCTTTATCTTTCGTCAGAAAAGATATTTATGAGTCTGCTTTTGGTTTCCAGTGATACGGTACTACCAATTTACTGCATATTTCTTCGTGGAAAGTTTCTTCAGTAACTGTTTGAGAGCTAGCCTCAAGCAAGATATTTGGCCACAATAGGAGATGTGATCATCTGAATTACTGCAAAGAATGTGGCTGGTATTACTATTTCTGATGGCAACCGGGATGCAGCCACAAAAGCCGCTGCAATGCTAAATTCTTTTTTGCTTACAGTAAATAGGTATGCGATGACTTCCGGTCGGTCTGTCGTTATAAACCGTGAAGCCATTCCAATTAAGTAGCCACAAAGATTTAGACTTAAAGCTGCTCCAGCAATTACAAAAGCATACTATCCATAACCAATGATGGTTTCTGCATTGGAAGCCACTACCGCAAGTAATATTACAAGATAGAAGACTGACCCAATTCCTGCGTAAGTCGAATCATGCTTTGAAATAATCGTCGGAAAGTTGGTGCGTAAGGTTACACCGAGAATTGTAGGCACTAAAACAACTAGAGCTAACTCCAGGATGATGGAAACGAGAGGGACTTCTAGCTGTATCCCTGTCAGCCATAGAAAAAGGAGCGGAACTACGAAAGGAGAAAAGGCTGTATTGACCGCATTGAAAAAGGCGACCAGTCAAGAAGCCTGCAATTGAATCGGGCCATAGACGAGCCCCATTGCCAAAAACTGTCTTGACGGTTTGCGAAAGACTATTCGTGCGGCATGTGCATCAAATGTAAGGCTGATCACAAACATCAGAATCACAAGTAAAGGGGCTATTGAGGAGTCGAGGTACTTCCCGGATTCGGGCAATATCAGGCCAACTCCAGCTACAATAATCACAAACCAAACAAGATTTGATTCAACGAAATAAATTAATCGACGCATAAGTCAAGGGTACCAGTTACTGTGCGGCCACAATATAAATTATAGCTGTACTCTCCCAATTACAAAGCTTCAGAAGCATCGCGGCATTGCTCGTCAGTCATTTCAAGCTCAATAGTCGTATGCTCTAAATTAAATTTACTCAATCGTTCTGCTATAGATTTTTTTAACTCCAGCTGTTGCTGCATAGATAGTGCATCCTGTAGAGCTAGATGAGCAGTAAGTACGTGATGCTCTCCATCCAATGACCACAAGTGCAGGTGATGGATACTGTCCACTTCTTCAAGTTCTATTAAGGTTTTGTATACTGATTTTGACAGTTCTTTGTCAGGGATTGCCTGTAAAAATAACCTTATAGTGTGCCAAAGGTTTTTAGCAACATTAATTAAAATATAGAGAGTGAAAAGAAACGACAAAGCTGGGTCAAGAATGGGCCAGTCAACAAAAAGAAGTACGATGGAAACGATTAAAACTGCAACCCAACCAAGTACATCTTCCAGTAAATGCCAGTTGAGTATACGCTCATTAAGAGTTTTACCTTTACTTAATTTATAAGCCGCAAAACCATTAACTAGCACCCCAAACACGGCTAACGCGATCATGCCCTCAACCATAGGCATTTCTGGTTGCAGGAGTTTAGGGATAGCTTCTGTCAGAACCCATGCAGAACCAATAATCAGGACTAGGCCATTAATAAGAGCTCCAAGCAGTGATAATCGGCGATAACCATAGGTGAACTCTGAATTTGAACCTTTCTCACTAACTTTACTAAGGAACCAAGCAAATCCAATGGATAAACTGTCGCCAAGATCATGGACTGCATCGGCCATGATGGCGGTACTATTGGTTAAGATACCTCCTATAAACTCGATAATGGTAAAGGTGACATTCAGAAAAAATGCCCAACCTATACGATTATTTGAACCATGTGAGTGCGAATGATCATGCATTTAAGATTACCTCTTGTGGAGCTTTATTCTTACTTTAGGATTTGATCTTCAATATGCGAAAACCACCAGTTAAAACAATTGAGCCAATGATAAAGCCAATGATTAAGTCTGGGTATTGCGACCCCGTCCATGCTACCAACCCCCCAGCAATAATAACACCAAGGTTGGCGATGACATCGTTAGCAGAAAAAATCCAACTTGCTCTCATGTGAGCGCCGCCATTTCGCTTTTTGGCAATTAAGATTAAGCACCAGACATTTGCTACCAAGGCAATTAAGCCAAACACCATCATAAGGTTTGACTCAGGCTCACTCCCTTGAACCAGTCTCCTCACAACTTCTGTTAATACACCCAGAGCTAATATAATCTGTAACCATCCTGATATATGCGCTGCACGGAGTTTTTTTCGGACGCCATGCCCAACGGCGTATAGTGCCACCCCATACACTGCTGCATCGGCAAACATATCCAATGAATCAGCTATCAATCCGGTCGATTGTGCCCACCAGCCGATAACAAGCTCTGTAATAAACATCACTGCATTAATAGCTAATAGCATTTTAAGTATCCCAGCTTCCTCTGCTTCTTCATTTTGTGCCGTCAACCTTGCTTTATGGATAATCTCGCTGTCCACAGCGTTAGTTGATTCCAATCTAGCCCCAAGCCCAAGAGACGTTATCCGGTCTTCTACCATGTCCCTGAGTTCAAGGTGATGAAACACTCTAACTATGCGTTTATGTGTATCAAACTCGAGGATTACACTTGGCTCAAGACTGTCCAGTGCCATTCGGATCATGCCTTCCTCTGATGGGCAGTCCATTTTAGGAACGTGGTATTCGCTTACATGTGCCCCTTCTAATAACTTGTCGTCGTTAGTAATATCTTGTGTTTCATCTGTAGCATCTGCTTTGCAGTCACGGTTACATTTCTGGCTCATAGGTATACCTTGCATTTTTTGATATTGGCTTTCCCCCTCCCCGATCACTATAGTCTAAAGCGGAGAGTCCTCGATACGAAAATGGGCGAGCTTTCAGCATTAATGGGGTGTTGGTTCAAACCATCTTGCTATTATAAAGTATTGCCGACTCCAAAATAGAGCCGGCAGATTGCTAGTTAGTGTTTCTCCTTCAACTTACCTTTTGAAAACCAGGCAAACAGAACGGGCAACACAAACAGTGTTAAAAATGTGGCTGTTATCAGCCCGCCTACGATAACACTGGCAAGCGGTTTTTGTATCTCTGCGCCAACGCCATTTGATAGCAACATCGGTATTAAACCTAACGCAGATGTCACTGCTGTCATCAATACCGGTCTAAGCCTGGATACGGCACCATCAAAAGCGGCTTCACTGACAGGTAGGCCATCCTTGATACGCTGATTGATACTTTCAACCATCACTACACCGTTAAGTACCGCGACGCCAAACAGGGTAATAAATCCGACCGAGCTGGGCACTGATAAATACTGCCCTGACAGCCAGAGTGAGAACACCCCACCAATAACGGCTAGAGGTACATTTACCAGGATCAGCATAGCCTGACCAACCGAAGCAAAGGCAAAGTAAAGCAACAAGGCAATAAGCGCCAGCGATAATGGCACGACCAGCGACAGACGCTTTTGTGCTCGCTGTTGATTTTCGAATTGTCCACCTATATCCACGGAGTAACCCGTTGGCAAATCAACTTGTTCAGCAATCGCTGCGCGAATATCTGCTACCACACTGCCCATATCACGCCCTTGCACATTGGCCTGAACGACTACTCTGCGCTGAACATCATCTCGGCGAACCTGCGGCGGGCCGGAAGCAATATTTACAGAGGCTACATCACCAAGGCGAACCCAGGCTCCTGAAGGTGCCTGCAAACGAAGGTCAGCAATAGTTTCGCGATCTTGGCGAAAACGTTCATCCAACCGAACATAGATATCATAACGTTCGTTACCATTGATGATTTGTCCAGCGCTGGCACCGCCAAGCCCATTTCGAACCACTTCCATGACATCCGCTACGT
Organism: Kangiella sp.; assembly: GCF_014762745.1. Classification (GTDB taxonomy): domain Bacteria; phylum Pseudomonadota; class Gammaproteobacteria; order Enterobacterales; family Kangiellaceae; genus Kangiella. The sequence continues at coordinate 60,941 of NZ_JABURJ010000104.1, read as the reverse complement.
CGAGTCCATAACGAGACAATGCGCGGCGATTGGGCTTTACGACCAATTGAGCTTCACCGACAATTTGCTCCATGGCAACATCACGCGTACCGTCGATCTTTTTGACCACTGCCTCAATTGCCTGCCCTTTTTCAGCCAGCACATCAAGATCTTTACCAAAGAGTTTTATCGCTAGTTGCGCTTTAACCCCCGATAACAGCTCATCCACACGGGTGGCAATTGGTTGTGAAAAATTGAACAGCAATCCGGGATGTTGTTCCAGCTTTTGCTCCATCAGGGATTGAAGTTCATAACGATTATCGGCGCTGGTCCATTCTGGCACTGGCTTAAGACCAATATAGATCTCAATGTTATTCACTGGCTCTGGATCACCGCCAATTTCGGCACGTCCAATGCGTGATAACGCATAGGTGACTTCCGGGAATTCCATCAGCATTGCTTCGAGTTTTGGAGCGACTTCAAGCGCAGTATCCAGGCTGGAGGACGGAGCGAGAGTTACCCGGAGGTTGACCGTTCCTTCTTCGAGTTCAGGCACAAACTCGGTACCCAGACGCGGTATTACTAAAGCTGCCGCAACCACGAGCGTTACAGCAATACCAACGACGACCTTACTGTGGCTCATAGCCCACGACAAACCCTTGCGGTAGAGTTTATCAAGTGGTTTCAAGACGAAACTCTCCCGCGGGCGTATCCCTTTGCGAAACAGGTAGGTGGCTAATGCTGGGACTATGATTAAAGCTACAACCAGCGCGGACAGCATAGACAGCATGATACTGATAGCCATCGGCTGGAACAGTTTGGCTTCGACCCCTTCGAAACTGAATAGCGGCATGAAGACAACTAAAATAATTGCTGTCGCAAAAAATATAGGTCTTGCTACCTCTCTGCCAGCTTCTTGCAAGCGTAAAGCAATCCCATGGCTATCATGAGCTGCATCAACAGGATCTGGATCATCCTGAACCATTGTCTGTCTATCTTTGTCATGGGTGGCATCGGGATGGGTCAAATGTTTGAACATGTTTTCGACCATCACTACAGAGCCATCCACGAGCATGCCAATGGCCACGGCAATACCGCCTAGAGACATTAAGTTTGCCGAAAGACCAAACCACGCCATCACCATCAAAGCAATACCGATGGAAATTGGAATTGAGATCAGTACCAGTAAGGTAGCACGCAAATTCATTAGGAACAGCGCCAAAATGACCACAATGAAGACAAACGCCAGTAACAGAGCATTGACAACGGTATCAACCGCTTGCGTCACCAGATCGGCCTGATCATAGTAAGCCTCGAACTTAACTCCTTCCGGTAACGCCTGATTAATACGCTCGATACGGGCATTAACCCCATCAATGGTGCTTTTGGTATTGGCGCCTAAACGTTTTAATACAATGCCTGAGACGACTTCGCCTAGTGTCTCAACTTTCCCATCCGAAGTTCGGCGTGTCATGGTCACTGCGCCCTGGCGGATTTCGCTACCCAGATTCACTTTGGCTACATCCGATACGGTGATAGTGGTGCCATCCACCGTTTTCAGGGGAACTTGACGGATCTGCTCCAGCCCTTGCTTGCCATGATCGAGCCAGCCGGTACCTCGGATCACCAATTGCTCCTGACCACGGTTCATATACCAGCCGCCAACATTGGTGTTGTTACGCTCCAGAGCCGCCATGATATCGTCCTGGGTCAGATCGTAAGATAACAGCTTTGACGGATTCAGATCGACCTGATACTGACGCACCTCACCGCCGAAAGACAGCACATCAGTCACGCCTTCGGCCGGGATAAGCAACAACTTGACCACCCAGTCATTTAAGCTGCGTAGCTCCATGGCATCGAAACCCGAACCGGGTTCGGCAACCAGTAAATACTGATAGACTTGCCCCAGCCCAGAAGTGTTTGGCCCCATTTCGGGTGTACCAACGCCCTCTGGAATCAGCTCTTTGGCAGCCTGAAGTCGCTCGAATACCAGTTGCCGGGCAAAGTAAATATCAGTGCCTTCCTTAAACACAACAGTAACGCCAGACAAGCCAGTCTTTGAAATAGACCTTACTTCTTCTACATCAGGCAGAGCGTACATGACAGCTTCAATCGGATAGGTTATCAGCTGCTCGACTTCCTCAGCAGCCAAGCCAGGAGCTTCAGTATTGACCGAGACCTGAACGTTGGTAACATCCGGAAATGCATCAAGATTCAGCCTTGGAATAATAAAAAAGGCGCTGACCGTTAGTGTAATGAGCGCAATCGCCACCAGCAAACGGTTAGTGACCGCCCAATCGACAATTCGATTAAACATAGAGTCTCCTTAATGCTTAGTGGTTATGCGGATCAAAACCGCCTTTGGCGATTTGTGAAGCAACAAAAAAGGCACCGTCGGTAACAATACGTGTTCCGGGAACAATGCCGTTAATTTCACGCAACGAACCTAGTGCTCGCTTTAGTTCAACTTCTTGAGAGCGAAACTGCCCTGGACTCTCTTCTACAAAAATTGCCCAGTCTCCATCGGGATTTCGCATCAGTGCTGACTCTGGCACAGCCAATACCGGCTCTTCTGTACGAAAACGGAAGAAGACCTCTGCAAACTGTCCCGGATGCAGCCTATGCTCCAGGTTGTCCACCAATAAGCGCACTGTTCGGGTTCGTGTAACGGGGTTTATGGTATGTGCTTCTTGGGATACCTTGCCTTGAATTCGGATATCACCAGCCACAATGTCAGCCAATGTACCGAGCGGAAGTGATATAGACTGATCTGCTGGAAGGTGTGCTTCGACCCAGAGCTGCTTCTCATTGGCCAGCTTGATCAGAGGAGAACCAGCTTCGACGCGCTGCCCCTGCTCGAAGTCGTCAGATAACACAGAACCATCGGTTTCGGCACGTAGGGTATATTCGCCCAATGCCTTAATATCTTGCGATGCCAGAGACTGCAAATCTGACTCAGCTAACCCATAGGCCTGCAACGTTGCCCGAGCAGCCTCCCAGCTGGTTTTGGCCTGGATATAACGCTGCTCTCCAACGGTTTTGCGACCGAGCTTGCGGACTCTTTCCCATTCAGGCCAAGCGGTGCGATAGTCTGCCTGGGCCTGCGCCACATCCTCACTGAACAGGGTTACCAGTGGCTGACCTTGTTCGACATGAGCGCCCAATGCTACGTGACGACGTAATACAACGGAAGCTACTCGCGGTGACACTATGTAGCTAGTGTATCCATTAGAAAGAACTTCCCCTGGTGCGTAGAACTCATAATCAACGCGCTCGGCAGTGAGAGGAGCAACCTGGATATCAGCAATCGTCATTTGAGTAGCATTTAGTGCCGTAGTGGCAGAAGCTTCTTCTTGATGCCCATGTCCATCTTCTTCAGTATTACTTTCGCTGTGTCCCGCATCATCATGACTTTCATTGTGGGAACTATCGCTAGACCCATGTTTTGTATCACCATGACGCTCATGTTCATCCGTGGCATTTGATGGGTGCTCCTTGTGAGACGCATCATCCTTATGCTCAATAACCTCTTGAGCAGGCTTGCTCTTATCATGTTCGTGCGCCTCACCACTCATCGTTTCTGCAAGCCCTATGCTTGGTGCAGTCATTGCGGCGCTTAGCATCGCTATCAATAATCTATTCATGTTCATTATCCTATCTTTAATTCAGTGGCTTAGTCGCAGTTGGTGCAACAGCTCTGAGCTGGCCGGAGTGCAGCAACACTTCGGTTAACGCAAGTTGTGTGTGCTTTTCGAGTGAGATTCCTGCCAGCAGGCTCTCCGAACGCTGGTTGAGAGCGAGCAGGTAGTCAGTTGTTGATAGATCACCGCTTCGCCACTGGCGTTCCAACAAGTCAGCACTATTTTCAACTCTGCCACGAGCCAGCTCGAGCCAGCGTCGGTATTGCTCGTCATAACGTTTCCAGGCAGCTTGTGCAGCCTGCCAGTCAAACCGTAGATTGCGATAAACGGCCAAGAATCGGGCCTCTGCTTCTAGTGCTGCACGATTAGCCACACGAGTTTCGGCACTGTAGTCATTACGTACATTCAAAGGAATCGAGAAGGTCAGGCCGACAGTATTTTCTCCACCGTCGCGACCAGCATTGACTCCAAAGGTCGGCTCTGCTTTGGCTGCGCGGCGGGTTGCTTCGGCCTCTTCCTTGATGGACTTCCAGCGAGCCTGAGCGCTGGCAACATAGGGATGTTGTAACAACTCCTGGTCAGTAATGGACACTGGCTCCGAAGGCCAGAAATCTTCGGGAATGCCTCCTTTTTCAGGAGTCCACTGTGGCAAAAGTTCGCGCACTCTGCTTTCGGCTTTTTGCAAAGCGACTTCAAGCTCAGCGACCTGTGCCAGCTGTTTTGATAAAGATAGAAAGGTGAGCTCAGCATCAATAGTGCCTATATCCCCTGCTTTTTGGCGCTTTTCAGCCACTTGCAATAATGCATTAAGCTGCTCTTTTTGTGCCTGAGCAATAATGGCGGCTTGATTACTGGCACGCCACTCAACCAATGCTGATAGAGCCTCAGCAGTCTTACTCATAACCTGTTGCTGATACTGGGCTTTGGCTGCTTGTCGGATAAAAGCCGCCTGCTGCTGTTTAGCACCTCGTCTATCCCACCAGTCAACCGTTTGAGAAACACCTACACGGTAGTTATTTTCTTCACCAACCTGTTCCAGCTCAGAAGATAACTCCGGGTTGTAAAGTGGCTGTTCCGCTGCGTCCGCAGTAGCTTCCGAGCCTTGCAGTTGCTCGCGGGCCGCGATGATGTCTGGGTGCTGCTTTATCTGTGATGCCAGCCAGCGCTCCCAATCAACGGGTTGCGCTTGCGCCGAAGCCGACAGCAAATAAATAACGGCACACATCGCATAAGAAACGGATAGTTTCTTCATGAAATTTCCTCACAATTAAAATCAAAGTACATCAGGTACAGCTGGGTTGGCATTTGCACAACGCTATACCTCAGAATAAAAGTTTATTTGTACTGTATTTAACTGATCGGAGGGGGATTATCAGGGAAGGCTATATGGGAACGGTAATGGGAAGGGTTGCCTAAAATAGCACCCTTTTGATAAAGAGAAGCAGAGATATCTTGGCGACCCAGAAAGAAAGGGTGTGATGAGCCATGACAGTGACAACAATGGTGGCAATCAAGCTGGTAGCTTTTGCTCTTTTCTGATTCTAACCAACGCTTGTCATCATCTGGTATTGGAGAAGAGTGAGCTTTTTGATGCTCGTGATCAAAAGTAAGATGCTCAGAACCGGATTGATGAAACTGATGAACGTCCGCCACAGCAACTACCGATTGCAGGGCAATCAATATGGCTAGAGCGAAAGTTAAAAGTTGACGGTTCACGGTAAAAAAGAGTCTCTACTCGTTCTCATAAATGCAGGGCAGTAGACTAGCAGATTATCAGTTAGTTTACAAAAGATAAGTGGATACTAACCAACTATTACACAGCTTTGTGCTTAAAGGCTAGCTTTTAGACTTGGCTACTTCCTGTTTTTTTGCGAGTTTCTCGGGCGATTTCAATTCCTCAACCTCATGCTCTAGCTGAACAACGGAAGTGTTTAGCTCATTGTTTTCTTTGGTTATAGCATCAAGTTGCGCTAGTAGCTCCTCTCTGTCAGTACTGGCTGACTGCACCTGTTCAGTTAACGCTTTTAATGAGTTTTGAAGTTCGCGCTGTGACTTGGCCAACAACCGCTTTTCGGTGATTAGCTCAGCGTTCTGACGGTTCAACTGCGTGAGTTCTGACTGTTGAGAGGCAATGGTTTGCCCCAGCTTTCGCTGCTCTGCTCGCAATCCCGACACTTCTTCAGCGTGCTTGCGCTCTTGTTGATCACGCTGTTCTTTAGCGGATTCGCGGAAGTGGCTCAAGTTGTCATAACTGTGTTGCAGACTCTTCTCCAGATCGATAATTCGTTCATCTTTTTGTCCACAAACGGCTGTAAGTTCTTTCAAGTCACTTTGAATACCTTGCAACTCAGTGTTCAGTTGCTCACTCTCACGGCTAGCAGTATTGAGCTTCGCCTGTAGTGAGTGAATGTTATCACTTAGAGCTTTATTTTGCTCTGTGGCTTGGCTTAACGACTCCTCAAGTCCTGACTTTTCTTGATTCCAAGACTTACGCTCTTTATCAAAGGCTTGCTCCATGTCTTCAATGGTTTTATTCGCTTCAGCGTTGAGCCTGGCAGCAAGCTGGCTTACCAGGTGCCCAATGGCGTCGGAGACTTTGACCTCGGTGAGTGTACCGTTAGTACGGGTCTTTTTAATGTCTTTGAGGTATTTTGAGATAGTGGTTTTGGAGCCAGTGTTACCCAGCTCAGCTCGTATTGCATCAATTGATGGGTTATTTACACCCTGTGAAGTCAATGATTTATATGCTTTTTCAACGTCAAATTGAGAGATGCCTGTGCGCGCCATTTTTTAAGTCTCTGATTATTTTGTAATGTAATACATAATATGTATATACATATTATTACTGTGTCATCTACGTGTCTATAGCTTTCGAAAATTCATTTTAGATAATAGTAGATTATCTATTGTGATGTGCGTTTTTGGGCGATATGATGAGGCAAAGCCGTACATAACACGCAATCATGCCCGATTCTAAAAATACTGATTTAGTCAGCTTTTACGTCAACGCCGCCACTCGAGAACACACGGTACGCAGTTACCGTGCCGCCGTTGAGCACTATGAGCGTCACTGGGGCGGCCTGTTACCTGCAACACCTGATGCGATTGCGCAGTACCTCAGTCACTATGCCGATAAGTTGTCGTCCAGTACCTTAGCACATCGTTTGGCCGTACTCGCTAAATGGCACAATGAGTACGGTTTTCCCGATCCCACGAAAGCTCCCCTGGTTAAACAGGTGATGAAAGGCATACGTCAAACGCATCCGTACCAACCTAAGCAGGCTCGACCGCTTCAGTTAGAAGAGCTCGACACCATTATTCAGTCGTTGGATTCATTGATTACAGAAAGTAAAGATTACTGGCAGCGCTTAAGGCATATCCGAAACAAAGCCATTCTGCTGCTCGGGTTCTGGCGAGCCTTTCGTGCAGATGAACTCACCAACATCTACATTGAGCACGTAATCGTGATCCCCAATAAAGGAATGTCATTGTATTTGCCAAACTCCAAAGGCGATAGAAACAATAAAGGTACGACCTATAAAGTACCGGCTCTGCAAAAACTCTGCCCAGTCACCGCCTATCAGGACTGGATAACAGCTGCTGAATTAACCGAGGGCCCACTGTTTATCGGGATCGATCGCTGGGGGCATTTCAACCAACACAATATGACGCCGAATACCATCATCAATATCGTGCGCGATTGCGCCAGGGATGCAGGGCTTGAGCATCCTGAGAGCTTTAGCAGTCATTCTTTACGCCGAGGATTTGCTTCATGGGCAGACAGTAATGATTGGAGTCTCAAAGATTTAATGGAGTACGTTGGTTGGAAAGATCCCAAAACGGCTCTACGCTACATAGATTCATATAATCGAATTCAGCAACGCTTTATTGAGCCACTCAAGTAGTGCAATACAATAAAACTGGAATGAAGACTACAATGTTCCACAGGCCTCATGAAATATGAATGTTAAGCATTAATTCAATATAGAGTGAACTTGAGCACGAAATGTCTAGGGCGGGTTCATTAAACTGCGCAACATTAAATATTACTATAGGTAAGGTGCAAGGTGTAGCGACTGAGCTAAACAGCTGAACCTTTAAAAGGTAACCAAATGATCAAGCCACCTAATTGGCCATGATATCCGTGGACGTTATTTTATATCTCTATGACAACAATCAATGAAACCGCTTACCCGCGCATTAAACCCAACATGAGTCAGTCTGAATTATAGTCTGTATATACACCGACACCAGAGGACATGGCCTATATTCGCCAGCATCGCCGGCGCAAATTAGATCAGCTTGCCCTGTTAGTTCATATTAAATTAACTCAGCGCTTAGGGTATTTTCTCAAATCTTCTGACATCCCAAACAAGATTGTTACTCATATTTCTGAGCTGATGAAAATGGGCGACACTCCCAAAAAGTACTTAGCACGCTTTGACAGGGGTGGGAGTCGAACCCGTTTAAAGATTTTAGTGAGGCGGTATCTAAACATTAAGCTTATTGAGAATAATAATACAGCAACATTATTGCTTCATAAGCTTTCATCCGAAGCATCAGAAAAAAAGCATGAGCTCGCTGATGTTATCAATGTAGTTATCGAGGAGCTGGTTAAACAGCGCTATGAATTACCAGGCTTCTCAACTCTGGTTAAACATGCCAAATCAGCTAAAAAGCAGGTCAACGATACCTATTTCAAGCAAACACATAAAAAGCTGAATCATGAGATGACAATTGAGTTGGATAAAATGCTCAATAGCTCTGGAAGAAAAACGCGCTGGGACTCGATTAAACGGGAGGTCAAAAAGCCTACAAATAAAGAAGTCAAAAGCTACCTTCAACATTTGAAATGGCTACAAGACTTGGTCGAACGATTGCCAAATATGGAATTCTTACCGTTAACGAAAAAACACCATTACACTTTAGAAGCTCGTTCACTGGATGCTTTTCACTTAAAAGAAATGAAGCAAGCTAAACGTTACACACTGATGGTGCTATTGATCCAGTCAAAATTAAGTCAATCGTTAGACGATGTGGCGGGTATCTTTAAGCGTAAACTGAATAAGTTGCACCAGTCTGCGGAGACTCGGCTGATGGAATACCACCAGGAGCATACTCAGCGAACGGAAAAGCTCATCAACCAATTTCGTAATGTCTTAAAAACTTATGGTGATAATGAAGCTGACATACAGCCGTCACTGGAAGATATCCGAAACGCCATGAGCGAAGAGCCATCAGTACTATTGGCAGAGTGTGAAGAGCACTTAGCCTATGCCGGAAATAATTATTATCCCTTCATGCTTAAATTGTATAAGCCGCAACGAGCCCAGCTTCTAAACTGTTTGGAGCTTTTAGAGCTCTAGGCTCATCATCTGAAGATAATTCGATCCTAAGGGCGCTAGAAATCATCTTGGAGTATCGAAATACCCACAAGCAGGAGCTCGGCCACTATGATGACTTTGTCGCACAGCCTTGGATGAACGATAAATGGAAGAAGCTGATATTCAACGCAGACACGAAAACGATTAACCGCAAATACTTCGAGTTATGCGTGTTGTCTCGGATCAAGAACGAACTCAGTTCAGGTGATTTATTCATTCGTTACAGCCAGGAGCATTCAGATTATCGTAAAGAACTAATCAGTTGGGATGAGTACGAACAAGGCCTGCCTGAATACACCAATATGCTAGGGTTTTCAGAGGATAGCAAAACCTTTGTGACTGAACTAAAAGAAACGCTTAGCGAGTTATCAGCTCAGGTGGACGAGCAATTTCAATCCAATGAGTTTCTAGACTTCAATAACGATCAGCTTGTGATCAGAAGACATCAGAATACTCCAGAGCCCAAACAGCTCAAGCAGCTGGATGAAGCCTTACGAGACTCTCTTGAGGAAAAGAGCATTGTCGATATTCTAGTGGAATCAGAGCAATGGCTGGACGCCCACAAGCTATTTAAACCCATATCAGGCTTTGAGAGTAAACTTGATAATCCGCGCAAGCGCTTTATTTCAACGCTTTTTTGTTATGGCTGTAATCTTGGCCCAACTCAAACGGCACGCTCCATCAAAAACTTAACCCGCAAGCAAGTTGCTTGGCTGAATCTAAAGCATGTCACTGAGGAGAAGCTTGAAAAAGCTATTGTGAAAACCGTGAATGCTTATAATAAATTTGAGTTGCCATCTTACTGGGGTACAGGCAAATCGGCCTCTGCTGACGGAACCAAGTGGAACGTATATGAGCAAAACCTGTTGTCAGAATATCATATCCGTTACGGCGGCTATGGTGGTATTGGCTATTACCATGTCTCGGATACTTACATCGCGTTATTCAGTCATTTCATTCCTTGCGGCGTCTACGAGGCTATCTATATTCTTGATGGTCTCATTAAAAATGAATCGGACATTCAACCTGATGTGATTCATGGTGACACTCAGGCTCAAAGCACGACTGTCTTTGGCCTAGCTTACTTACTCGGTATTGATTTGATGCCCCGAATACGGAACATCAAGAAGCTGGTATTCTATAAAGCGGATGGTCGCGTTAAATATAAACACATTAACCGATTGTTTAGAGGTAATATTAACTGGTCACTAATAGAGCGACATCTGCCTGATATGTTGCGTGTGGCGCTGTCTATCCAAGCCGGCAAAATAGCGCCATCGACCATACTCAAACGCTTAGGCACTTACAGTCGGAAGAATCGACTGTATTTTGCGTTTCGGGAGTTAGGACGAGTGATCCGAACAGCATTCTTACTGAAGTACATCGGTGATGTGGAGCTCAGGCGTACCATTCATGCAGCCACCAACAAAAGTGAAGAGTTCAATAACTTCACCAAGTGGTTGTTTTTTGGCGGTGACGGCATTATTGCTGAGAATGTCCGGCACGAACAGCGTAAGGTCATTAAGTACAATCAACTTGTAGCTAATCTGGTTATTTTGCATAACGTTCAATCCATGTCAGAAGTTCTATCGCAATTGAAGCACCGTCAAATCCCAGTTTCAGAAGAGGTGCTGAAGTTTCTTTCACCGTATCGAACCGAGCATATTAATCGCTTCGGTGATTACCATCTAGATTTAAGCAAAAAAAGTAAAACTCTGAATTACAAACTGGATATCACAAAGAGCCAAGTTCCGTAGTAGTGGGTGAGTCGAGTTTGCATGATATTGAATACACCCTTGGTAATTACAAGGAGATACGGTATAGGTGTTAGAAGTGAAAGCTTCCGATAGACATATCTGATAACTGTGTGCAGATCAAAATATGCAACCAAGATTTTTGAAAGATTACTTATAATTCATGAGGTTAAGTATATTTTTGGTCGATTTGTAACGAATCGTGGCCGTACCTCTAGAAGGTTTGAAACTGTGTGCGCAAACCTTTGACAAGGATGTGGAAGAACTGCCCTGTTGTGCCGGTTGAGGATTCACTAATGGAACATCTTGCAATAAACGGTAGTTTTACTTTAACGGGAGAGCAATCTGTAGACGCTTGCTGCAGACCATCCAATACCTGCCCCAAACGACGCTTCGGTGGTTTTTGCACGCACGCTTGTCAGTTTGTGTTCAGCCAGTTCCTGGACTTCCGCACAATGGGACTCACACAGTGATAACAGGTTGTAGATCTCTTCGTGGCGCGCTAGAAAAATAACATCCTTGCCTGCGTGCCCTAGGAATAAGTGCGGTACCCTTGGACTGGTTTCAGAGTTTGCGTGATGAGGCCTCGGTGTTTGAAATAGCGGATGGTTTATACACTGACTTGTACAGCTTGTGCATATTTTCCGATGGTGAACAGGCTCATGACAAAGCCCCTGCTACTCTATGCCTATCATTGGCCACTTGTTGAAAGATGATTGTGAAGGACGTTATTCCATATGCTGAAGACACAGAGATGGTGCCGTTGTGAGCCTCAACGATGGACTTTACAATTGCTAGCCCCAGTCCTGCGCCCTCACTCTGGCGTTGACGCGAAGGGTCAACCCGATAAAAACGGTCGAACAAATGAGGTAAGTGTGCGGAATCTATAGTCGGGCCGGGGTTTTTCACACGCAGGTAGACAGCATTACTGGCTTGCCATATATTGACTTGCACCATACCACCTTCGGATGTAAATCGAAGTGCGTTAGAGAGCAGGTTGGATAATGCGCGTCGCAACATTGCCCTATCCCCAACGAAAGCTGTGGGCTTCCCCTGGACTTGAAAGCGAATACCCTTTTCCTCAGCCAGGGCTTCTAAAAATTCAAAAGTGGCTTCTACCTCCTGAACTAACTCAAGCTTTTCTCGGTCAGGCCTCAGTAAACCGTTTTCACTTTGTGCCAGCCATAACATGTCGTTCACCATTTTGGTCAACCGTTCCTGTTCTTCAAGGCTTGAATATAACAACTCTCGATATTCATCATGGCTTCTGGACTTACTTAAACCAACTTGAGTTTGGGTAATCAAGTTGGTTAAGGGCGTCCGCAATTCGTGAGCAATATCAGCGGAAAAATGAGACAACTTGTCGAAGCTTTCTTCAAGCCGACTGATCATACGATTAAAGGAATCAACCAAGGTAATCAGCTCTGCGGGGATCGTGTCAGTATCCAGCCTCACATCAAGATGATCCGCCTGAACATTCTGAATTACCTTGCTTAATGCACGCAGTGGGGCATGGCCTTGGTGGACACCGAACCACGCTGCTAACAATGTGATCACACCTGCTAGACTCATAATAAGCCATAGCGTACGCCCAAAGCTGTCCAGAAAGTGCAAATGAAAGCCCATATCGATGACAGCAACAATATGGTACCGGTGGTTGCCAACTTGGGTTTGCGTCACAATGCCACGGAAGGTTTTTTCATCGACTGACCAACGATATAAATTGTCGGCTTGAATTTTCTCTACCGCAAAGTAGGTGATGGTTTGCTTAGAGGGATGCAGATTTGGTGGCCCAAAAATCAACTGATGGTGTTCATCCCAGACTTGAAAATACACACCATGGTGGCCTGAAACAGCTTTTGCCAATACATCTTCCGGTGGGAGCCTTTCAGCGCTTGCCTTATTCAGCGCTGATTCTACAGCTTGGGTAATCACCGCTAATTCATCGGCGTCCTGCTCTTCAAAATGACGCTCCACTGCGCTTTGCACCAAATGTCCAATTATCAACATACTAAAACTGATTGCAATCGCCACGAACAGCATCGCTCGGTTGGTCAGTGAAAGCGGGCGATGGATGATCCGACTAAATTTCATCAAGGTCATCCTCAACATCCAGCATATAACCCATGCCTCGTACGGTATGAATAAGCTTTGTATCGAACTCGTCGTCAATCTTGGCTCGCAAGCGTCGTATAGCGACATCAATGACGTTGGTGTCAGAATCAAAATTCATGTCCCACACCTGAGAGGCAATTAACGAACGCGGCAACACCTCACCCTGGCGACGCACCAGTAGTTCCAGTAAACAAAATTCTTTGTGGCTAAGACTAATTTTTCGACCCGCACGAATGACCCGGTGCCGCGGCAGATCCAGGCTTAGATCAGCGACTTTAATTTGATCAGTCAGTACGGGGGTCGAGCATCTGCGAAGCAAAGTGCGTATGCGAGCTAGCAGTTCAGTGAACGCAAAAGGCTTGACGAGGTAATCATCCGCCCCCATTTCGAGGCCTTTAACTCTATCATTCACGCTGTCGCGGGCCGTCAGGAAAAGCACGGGAGTTTGGTGTCCCGCTTCTCTGATGGATTGTACGATTTGCCAACCATTAACATCCGGAAGCATTACGTCCAGCACCAGCAGATCAAATATTTCCGTCATCGCGAGGTGATGTCCGTCAAGACCGTTGCGCGCCAAAGTGACCATAAAGCCAGCTTCAGTCAGGCCTTGCTGTAAATAATCACCCGTCTTGATTTCGTCTTCGACCACTAACAAGCGCATAGCTTAATACTCCGTATATTATTATTACTGACCAACTTAATTCTTAAGATAAATCACTCTTCCCAACAATGGTATGACAACAAGATTACAACATTGTCATTCTAAAGTCATGCTGGTGACAGGCCTCGGGCGTTAATGTGTTTGGTATTAAAAGCGGTGATCAAAGAGACGTTCCGCCGTAAACACCCAATTGTCAAGACCAAGTAACCCATTCGGGAAATATTGCTCGATGAAAAGAAGATCCGAATTCATACTACCGAATATCAGTCGGCGCCGATTCGTCCAAGGGTTGGCAGTTGGTGGTGTGATGGCAGCCACTCCTGGGTGGCTGCAGGCTGGGATTACAAGCCTAACCTCGCAAGGCTCAGCACCCGTGCTAAGCGGTCGTGAAATTGATCTAGTCATAGCAGAGACGCCTGTCAATTTTACCGGTGTTACACGGATGGCCACAACCATCAATGGAGCAATCCCTGCTCCAACGCTGCGCTTGCGAGAGGGCGATGAAGTGAGAATCCGCGTGATCAATCGCCTGCCGGTTGCAACTTCCATTCACTGGCACGGTATCCTGTTACCCTACCAGATGGATGGTGTCCCTGGCATTAGTTTCAAAGGCATTGCACCAGGGGAAACCTTCATTTACCGATTCAAGTTGCGTCAAAGCGGCACTTATTGGTATCACAGCCATTCAGGGTTCCAAGAAATGACTGGAATGTACGGTGCCCTTATTATCGAGCCCAGATTGGGAGAAAGGCACAGCGCTGATCGGGAGCATGTGGTCCAGCTTTCGGATTGGACAGACGAGGACCCAATGCATGTATTTAGCAAGCTAAAGGTGCAAAGTGATATCTACAACTTCAGCCAGCCTACATTTTTCGATTTTACACGAGATGTATCCAAAATGGGAATTCAGGGTGCATTGGAAAAACGTCAAATGTGGAACAGTATGCGTATGAACCCCACAGATCTTGCAGATCTTTCAGCAGCTACAATGACATTTTTGATGAATGGAACAACCCCCGCCGGCAATTGGACTGGCTTATTCAGTAAAGGAGAGCGCATACGACTTCGCTTTATCAATGCCGCCAGCAATAGCTTCTATGATGTTCGTATTCCGGGCTTAAAATTGACAGTTATACAGGCCGATGGTCAGGATGTGGAGCCTGTAACGGTTGATGAGTTCCGCTTCGGTCCTGGAGAAACTTACGATGTGTTAGTGCAACCACAGGATGACGCTTATACCCTCTTTGCACAAAGTATGGATCGCAGTGGCTATGCCAGGGGCACACTGGCGACCCGCCAAGGCTTGTCTGCACCTACACCAAAACTTGATCCTGTCGAGTGGCTAACCATGGCCGATATGATGGGCAGTATGAATCATGAAGGAATGAACCACAAAGGGATGGATAAAAGCGCAACGGAAAGGATGAAACATTCCGATATGCATAGCGGCATGACTAATAGTCAGCAAAGTAACCATAAAATGCAGGGTAAAAAACACCCTGCACAGAATCCGCATTCCAAACCTTCACCCAATGTGCGCCACGCAAGTAGCGAATATGGGCCTTCTGTAGACATGCGTGTCGATATGCCGAGCACAAGACTGGATGATCCTGGCATAGGCCTGCGTAATTTAAGTCAGAGGCAGTTACGCCCGCAAGGACACCGTGTGCTCACTCTGGCGGATTTAAAATCCATTGATGGTGTGATGGATGACCTTCGTCCACCTCTAAAAGAGTTAGAGCTCCACCTCACAGGGAATATGGAACGATACAGCTGGTCATTCGACGGTTTAGAGTTTGGCAAAAGCACTCCTGTATCCCTGCGACATAACGAACGAGTCAGAATCATATTGCAAAACGATACGATGATGACTCACCCAATGCATCTGCACGGCATGTGGAGTGAAATTGAAACTGACCAAGGAGAGCTTCGAGTACGTCGACATACTATCCCGGTGCAACCAGCACAACGTATCAGCTACCTGACGACTCCTCATGATTTGGGGCGCTGGGCCTGGCATTGTCACCTGCTGTTTCATATGGATGCGGGCATGTTCCGCGAGGTGGTGGTGTCATGAGAATGATGACTATGAACTGGTTAGCTGCAGTGATGCTATCTGCCAGCAGCTTGCAGACGAATGACGCCATAGCACAGATGGATCATGGTGAGATGAAGGCACAAGGAGGCAGCGCGCCAGCCGATGCGCGCGATCCCCATGCCTACTCTGACGGCTACACGCTCACCGAAGGGCCCTACGCACAGCCGGGCCCACGACAACTGAAACTGGCTGATGAAAAAGCCTATTGGGCTGTGCTCGGTGACCGCTTCGAATACCAGCAAGACAGTGATACCACCGTATACGATCTCCAGGGCTGGTACGGAACTACCTACGACAAGCTAGTCATCAAGGCGGAAGGCGATATCTCAGATGGCAGCTTGGAAGAAAGCTCAACCGATCTACTCTGGGGGCATGCGCTGAACGCCTATTTTGACACCCAAGTCGGTGTTCGGATTGATCAATATGACGAAGGTAAAGATCGTCAATGGATGGCGCTGGGTCTACAAGGGCTTGCCCCCTATTGGTTTGAACTGGATCTTACCGCCTATGTGGGTAACAACGGCCGGACCGCACTGGCCGCTGAAGCTGAGTATGAATTATTGCTGACACAACGACTGATTTTACAACCTCGCGCCGAGCTGAGCCTGTACGGCAAGGACGACCCGGACAATGGTTTGGGCTCTGGTCTGTCGGATCTTGCTCTGGGCCTACGTTTGCGCTATGAGTACAGCCGTCAGTTCGCCACCTATATCGGGGTTGAATGGACAAGCACTTATGGCAATACGGCTAAATACCGGCGCGTTGCAGGCGAGGACCGCTCGAACACCCAGATCGTGGCCGGTCTCAGATTCTGGTTTTAATCATTAACACTACTTCTAATCCCACGAGGAAACTATCCATGAAACGTAAAATTTTATCACCTGTTCTAGTACTGATCGTCTTGGGCGTCGCTCATTCAGCCCAGGCTCATGACCCGAAAGAGCACATGAAAGACGCTAAAAAACCGGATTGCGCCGCGATGAAAAACATGGATCACAGTAAGATGGATAAGAACGATCCGGTCATGCAGGCCATGATGAAACAGTGTATGAAAGACCAGCATCAAGATGTAGGGCATGGCGAGGAACAAAGTCATGGATCGGACGACAACCATAAAGAGCACAAGATGGACGCGGGTAACCAGCGCTCCGATTCTTCTGTTAGTGTCACAGATTCCGAGAAAGGCCCTGTGTCGGGCTTGGAAACAGAAGCCGCAAAAGTAGTTACGACATTCCACAAGGCGCTACGCACTGGCGATGGCCGCTTAGCTCGTAGCCTGCTTGCAGATCAGGTGACCATATTTGAAGGGGGGCGCGTAGAGCGTAGCGCCGATGAATATACCCAGCATCACATGCAGGCGGACATGAAGTATTTAAAGGAAATGAATATTGAGGTTCTGGAACATCAGGTACAGGTAATGGGAACTACCGCCATTTCAAAGTCGCGCACCCATACGAAAGGCAAATATAAAGGCAAAGAACATGACAACGAAGGAATGGAAACCATCGTGTTGGAAAAACAAGGCAAACTCTGGAAAATCAAGCACATTCATTGGTCCCATTAAAAATAGGAAATTCACATGCCATCACTCACCGCTTTTATCAAGAGTCTACTCATTGCTGCTGTACTTGGTCTTCTAGGCGGAGGACTGTTTATCTACTCCGGTGTTTACCCGATCGGGGCTGATGTGCCCCACAACAAAGTGACTTACTGGCTGCTAGAAACTGTGCGTGAACGTTCCATCGCCCGCGCAGCTAGCAACATTCAAATTCCTGACAATTTGAATACCTCTGATCGATTATTGGCGGGTGGTGCAGATTATAATGACATGTGTGCAGGTTGCCATCTAAAGCCAGGCAAAAAAGAAAGTGACTTAACAATCGGGCTTTACCCCTCCCCTCCTGATTTAACAGCAATTACAGATATTTATGAACAACAGCAACTCAACAAAGCATACGTATCGGAGAATATGACAGAAGAAGCTATCCAACGCCAGTTCTGGATTATCAAGCACGGCATAAAAGCATCGGGTATGCCGGCGTGGGGACCAACCCACAGTGACGAGCGTATCTGGAATATGGTGGCCTTTTTGCAGCGGTTGCCGACACTGTCTGAGGACCAGTATCAGATACTGACATCTCGGGGCAGCGCGACTGAAATGCATGACCACTAAATTTCATATTTTTTAAACGCGTTTATTAACCACTTTATCAACCGCTATCGTTGCTGGTTTATAATAGGATTATAATAATGACTCAATCATCATTCTTTCACACACTTGCTCTGATCGGCTCGCTACTGTTTTCTGGAATGGCTTTCGCCCATTCTGCTCATGACCCAATAAAGGACATTGAGAAATATGACCTCGCAGTTACTGAACAACAGGCGCGCTTCGAAACGACCATCAAAGAAGAAGAGCGCTTACAAAGTCTTTAAGAACAAATCGAAATGATGCAGGGAAAATTGCTTGCCTGTGAGAAACTTAATGGCAAATGACTACCCGCATCTCAAAGAAAAAATGAGCAAATACAAATTTGATTACATGGATGAAGTTGACGAAACTATTGTCCAGTTAAAAATGACCCTTAAACAAACAGATTCATTACTCGACAAATGAAACATGTTAATAGAAGAGTAACAAGTCATTTGAAAGACTCGGCAGCTAGCCAGTGGATATAGCGACTTAACCCATGCGTCCTAAAGTGTTTGCTACTATTGGCGCTGTATTCACCATGGTGTTATGGGCAACATGTTTCCCGCTTATCTCCCTGAGTTTACCGTATGCCCCGATTATGTTGACGGCATTGTTTAGGGCAGTGATTGCGGGTATCTTTTTAATTGTCATCGCTTGGATCCTAGGTAGACCTTTCCCAAGGTCCACTAAAGTCTACCTCTATATCCTTGGCATTGGTCTAACCGCAACGAGTATTGGGTTCTGGGGCATGTTCTATGCGGGCAGCCTAATCACACCCGGACTGGCAACCGTACTAACCAACACACAACCTCTAATTGCCGGCCTTCTGGGCTGGCATATTCTGAACGAACGCATGGGGATGCGGGCACTGCTGGGCACCCTACTCGGCTTTTCAGGAATCGTGGTCATCAGTGCGGAAAGCCTTTTCGCCACAGATGATCAGTCATTGAGCGGTATCGCCTATGTTGTTATTGCAGCTGCAGGTCTAGCGATCAGCAATATCTTGTTGAAGAAGTCTGCTAATCGTGTCGATGTGCTATATGCCATGGGATTCCAGCTCTTACTGGGGGCTATTCCCCTGTCGCTATTGGCTTTTTATAACACATCCTTGCCGCCCATGAGTTGGAATTGGGATTATGTGTGGATCTTACTGGCGCTGGCATTGCCTGGCACTGCTCTTCCTTTTATTCTGTGGTTCTGGTTGATGGATACTGCGCCACTATACAAGCTCAATGTCTACAGCTTTCTAACGCCTGTATTCGGGCTGTATTTAGGTTACACCTATTTTTCTGAATCGCTTTCCTCAATGCAGTGGCTGGGAGTCTTTCTGGTTATAGCTGCCATGCTCCTGGTGAATTCGTCAACCAGAGCAGCGAAATGAATCAATATGAATTAGGACAGTTTAATTGCGTGACAGGATCACCATTTGCCCACGAGGTGGCGTTATGACAAGTTACATTTATTGTTCGAACTAATTTTCCCTAACGTATGTAAGCATCACTTGCGTACCTCCACATTATACGGTGACTATAAAAAAATGAAGCATTTTACCCAATACTTGCTTTCATCACCTTGATCCATCCTTTGTGGTTCTCGTAATAAAGGAAGTATTTTTCCTTCCAGTTTGTTATACAGCGCACCAGAATCATCACTTCCGGCATTGCTCTCACTGATAACGCTCCCGCGATGCCCACAAGGCAACTCTCGGTCTACCGGCCGTGGAGAACACTCAGGTTCGAGTCACCATTAAATGTCTCTTTAATGCCACTTTAGATCTGCGAAATCAACCTACCGGGATAGCAAACGCCACCAGGAGAATCCCCAGCATCGCAACCGGAGCCCACGCCGCCACAACATGGCTGAGTAGCGGCCCGGAAATCAAAAATCCACTGCCGATTATTGTCGCCAGTGGTGTTACCGTAGCCCGCCAAAGAGAGGCATTGCGTACCCTCGGTAGAAATAAAACCACCAGCACAGCCAGCGCCACACCGGGTAAAAGAAGGTTAGACATCAATTTACCTTATTCGTTGGCAGTCAGACCAATTGGTGTTGATGAACGAATTAGTCGAAAATAATACGACTTCCTACTTTTATCAGAAATCGCCAAATGCCCCAAAAACAGATGCTCATACAAATAGCGTACAACAAGCTTATGGCGAACCGAGTCTTGATTAAAAAACGACTCCCATTCGCGATGTTTTTCAGTGACGTCAGAGGGTAAAGGCATCGGCTTTTTTGAAATTGTGATAGCCCAGCTTAATCAAACTCTTCAATACCGCCTGTACTTGCGGAGGTAAAGGCGCCATACCATAGGGCATGGCGGATTTTGGATCAATTAAGAGGTAATCATCAATCTCACTTTTAGTCGAACAGGATAATCTGCGGTTGATATCCAGTGGGAAATTTTCAGGTAATATCCGACCCACTTGAAAAGTATTCTGTGATGTTACGTTAATGAGTCTGAATAGGACATCACCATTGTGCTGCGTGCCACCTGTTGCCGACATCCCTGACGTTATCACCTCATGAAACCCCAGCCTTCGCCTGTCGGTGACGGATTGATTATCTACAAAAAGCCTTGTGGTGATGCCTTGATGGGTTATAAACAGTTGAGACGTTGCACCGCGCAAAAGTCCATCGTAGGAGCTGAGTTTCAGTTGACATGGAGCTAATAGCAACCATGGCAGACATACATCGGCAATTCAAAATTTTCTTTACGTCGGTTGATTTTGGCATCAACAAGCCGTCAGCCAAGACGTTGGCAGCAACAGACAAACTTCACCAGCTTCTTTATTAAATACAAGAATTTCACAACCAACGTTTAAGTATCATAGCCACACGTCCCTGCCACCTCGTTACACCATCACGCTTTTTCCAGTCGTTAAGTGATATACATTCCGACAATGATAAATCCTCAATGAACTGCTGCTTGAGCTTTCTCGCCAGTTGTTGGTCGATGGTTGCAAGGTTCAGTTCGTAGTTTGTGAATAAACTTCGATAGTCCAGATTGGACGTACCCACCATCGACCAATGATCGTCGGTCACCACGGTCTTTGCGTGCAGTACCCGGGGCAGGTATTCGTATATCTTTACACCAGATTCAAGTAGCGATGCATAAATATGTCGAGCGGCCCAGCGCGCTATGCGTACATCGGTTTTGCCGGGGACCAATAGCCGGACATCCACACCCCGCTCTGCCGCCTTGCATAATTGCCTGAGCGTATGATTGTCGGGAACAAAATAGGGTGTCGTCAGGTAAATATACTTTTTAGCCTTGCTAAAGGCTTCCCCATACACACAGCGCAGACGGTGGCGACAGCTTAGCGTTTGATTGTGCAGAAGTTTGCTACCTTCGGCCTTTTGTAGAGGCTGCGAACGCAGCTTCCCGTGCCAAAATGCATCAAACAACTGCGCCGCCACGCTGACAAGCGAACCATCAAAGCTCACATGGGTATCACGCCAACGGGCCTCACCATAGTGTTTGCAGGAATTTTCCTTGTGAATATTGAAACCGCCGAGATAGGCGATACGGTTATCAACTATCAGCAATTTACGATGATTGCGGTGGTTATAGCGCCATGGTCTGCGCCAGCTCCAACGGTGGAACCAGCGCAGTTCCACACCATTATCGCGCATGTGATTTTGCATCTTGCGCGAGAACCAGAACAGGGAACCCGCGGCATCGATATGAACTTTCACTTTAACGCCAGCCAGCGCCCGTTCAATCAATGCTCGACAAAACTGTTGTCCCAAGCTGTCGTCGGCAAAAATATAGCTTTCCAACAGTATGCTGTTTTCCGCCTTCGCAATAGAATCCAGCATCGATGCATAGAGTGCGTCTCCCTCATTAAAGACACAAAAGGACTCGCTCCCGATATCCAGGCCTTCCAGACATCCACAAACGGAAGGATTCGTGTCGATGATGCTATGCATTTCAATATACTCCTCTGTAAAACAGAACTAACGCTGGATCATCAATGAGCTGTACCAACTTAGCTTGCACAAGTAACAAAAATAAACTGACGCAATTCCAAATCCCGATATTTAATACCAATACTTTGGCAACATATTTATTCCCTCTTTCCAAGTTGTTGTAAAGTAAATGAAAATAATTTGCGGAAATATGATTACAGGATCAATGTCAATGAAAGATCCATGACCAATCCATATAATGAGATTAACAAGTACTTTAACATATTGCCAAATTTGGCAATATGATTCCCAAAAGTTTTAACTGTACCTGGTAGGCTCTGTTATTATTGATGCTGTGTTTCTATTTCCTGCCACTTACGCTGTTGTTAGAAAAGCTTTGCTCCTCTTTCTCTTTAGCTATTGGAGAATATAAACACTCAACGACCATATCTGCATCAATCTATACTAGCTTGTGAAGCATCGGCGCCAATTTCCAGGATATTGTTATCGAGGTACTGATGCGGTGGAATAGTCAAATTAGTCGGTGCGGGTACGCCTTTGAATACCCTTCCAGCCAAATCAAATTTCGAACCGTGACAGGGACAAAAAAACAAGGCATGTTCTACACCTTTCATCCCTTCAGGCTCATAGTTCGGCACACACCCCAGGTGCGTACAAATCCCCACCGCCACAAATATGTCATCTCTGATACTGCGATACGAATTACTGGCATACTCCGGCTGTTGATTAACATCCGAGTCCGGATCTCGCAATTCGTCACGATGATCGGGCTTATCAAGATTCTGAAGGTTTTGAGGAGTGCGCCTCAGCACCCATACCGGCTTGCCCTGCATTCAGCAGTAATCATGGTGCCCGGCTCGATCTTGCTGACATCCACTCTTACTGGGGCACCCACCGCCCGCGCCTTGACGCTTGGATTCCACGATTGCACAAACGGGGTGGCGACACCCACGAGGCCGGCACCGGCCACAAAAGAGGTAGCGCCTATCAAAAACCGGCGCCGGGTTTCGTTGGGTTCATTAATATCGTTCATATACATTTTCCCAAGTTAACAAAGTGATTTTTAACTTTGAACAGTAGGCATCAATGCTGGTGCTTACCGTCTTCGTGTAGTAGTCGTTGCCGTCTATTCGAATGCAAGAACCACCTCTCGCCCGCTGCGATCAGTAACATCGTGATAAGAGCAACACCGATAACCCACGGGTCAGCGTTCAGTTTCACCCAAACAAAACCGAACAGTGTCAGCAAATCGAAAATAATGGCTACAATCGGTACCCAGCGCATTGCTTTAATTTCATCCGCCAAATAACGAATCACGCCCCAATGAATGGCAATGTCCATGACCAGATAAAAAACAATACCCAGGGCGGCTATCCGCGACAGGTCAAAAAAGGCCGTAAGAAAAATACCGAGTACCACGGTATAGGCAAGTGTATGTTTTTGGATACTTCCCGGCATGCCGAAATGTCTGTGGGGAACCAGTTTCATTTCGGTCAACATAGCCAGCATCCGGGACACCGCAAAAATACTGGCAAGAATGCCGCCCGCAGTTGCCGTCATGGCAATTGCGACTGTAAACCATACTCCGTATTCTCCAAGCGCTGGTCGCGCAGCCGCTGCCAGGGAGTAATCGCGAGTATCTATGATTTCACTCAGGGATAGGTTACTGGCTACTGAAAAGCCAACCAGGGTGTAGATGACTACACACGCAACAATAGAGATAACGATAGCTCTTCCAACATTTCGCTTAGGATCGATTACCTCAGATCCACTGTTGGTAATGGTGGTAAAACCTTTAAAAGCCAAAATCCCGAGAGCGGTAGCACCAAGAAAATTTCCGGAGACTTCAACGTTACCCATGTGACCGAAATCTAGCGCTAGGCTATCAGCCACCCACACACCGATAATGCCGAACACCAAAATTCCGCCAATCTTTAACACTCCGATAAACCCAGCTACCTTTTGAATAAAGCGGTTACTTAACAGATTGACGATAAACGCAAAAATAATCAGCCCCACACCCAGCATCGCCACCATTTGTCCGGATTCATCACCGCCGAATAATTGCATGGTATAGGAGCCAAACGTGCGCGCCAGGAAACTCTGCGCGATCACCATGGAGAAGTACATCAACAGGGCATTGAACGCTGTCGGCAAGCTGTCGCCATAGGCCTTATGTAAATACATTCCTATCCCTCCGGCTGAGGGATAGGCATTGGAAATTTTGACGTAAGAGTAGGCACTGAAAGAAACGACCATCGCTGCTGCCACAAATGCCAGCGGGAACAGTACGCCCGCCATTTCCGCCATTTGCCCGGTCAGTGCAAAAATGCCTGCGCCTATCATGACTCCTGTCCCCAGCATCACGGTACCGGAGAGCGTTAAGCTACCCTTATCATAGTGAGTCGTGCGATCTGTGTCTTGCTTCATTCACTCTCCTCCCGAACTTATTCTTTGTAGAACTTCTGCTACGATGAATTTGTCACTACACTGATTCGCTTCCAGCAAGCCCTGCGTATCCAATGTGCCACCGCGGTTGCGATACCCAAATGCCAAACAACGGTCACTACCCAGATCTAGAGGTCGACAAACACCTAAAAGAACCTCAGGCCGCATATGGGATACAAATACACGCAAGCGAACTGAGTTATCAAAAAATTGTGACTTCTCTACAAGCCTGCTGACAATGGCCTTTTCATGCTCGTCGCGTGGAATCCTAAAACGGCCAGGTTCAAGCAGGTATGTGATACGGCTGCCAATGCCATTATCTCGCAATGCCTGACGGACTTCATGGCACACGCGTAACTGGTAGGCTCCAACCGCCACCAGTTCCACAACGACGGTGTCATCCTCTTCCACTGTCAGAGCGCCCTCTTCGACCAATTGTTGAGCCTGTTCAGAGCTGAAAGTTGTCGTGATTTCCTGTTTGGGAATGGTCATCGCCCAAATTTGGCCTTGGCTCTGATAGCATGCATCAAGGCAGGCAACAGCAGTGCTAGCATCTGCGGGATAAACAACGCGCGTCATATCGCTCATTTCACCTAACAACACTTCACCAAACGATGAATCCTGATGGGATTGCTCATTTTTGCCATTCTCCCACAAATGTGAAGTAGCAATAACCGGAAGCGATAGCCATCGTGCAGGTCGATTGAGTTCTTTTTGGTGCCGTGCAAAAATTATTTCCTGACGTAGTGCGCCAATCATTTTCATGGCAAAGGCTTCATAACTGACCACCAGATTCATGCCACCTTTATTGGCCAGTGCCGCGCTTACTACGGCCTCCTCATTAAGTGCGGTAATGACAGAACCATGTATCGATTCGGCCACACCATCTTCCGGGTTTAACACCCGGTGTTTGAGAAGGTCCAGCGTTTGGCCCATGCGGTTACTGCGTAGCTCATCAGGGTTGCCGATACGTACGCGCACGCCCGGATTGGCGAGATGCCACTCACACAAGCGCTTATCTACGGCTGCCATGGGTGACAATGCTTGCCCCTTTTCGCACTGTGGTGAAGCAGTTGGTAGTTTTAAAACGACATCACGCTGACCGAGCGCATGGTATTTTTCCGGTACCCGGTTATCCGCCTTATGTTGTGTTATTTTTTCGATTGCACTGGTCAGCTCAGTAGGCGGCAGAAAGAGCCTGGCAGCGTGTTCATTGAATAGCTGCCGAGCCCCGGCATCGCTACGAGGGTTGCCGGGCAAAGGCGTGCCGTGGGCTGCATTGGTGCCAGCACCGTAAAAACCGTAGCCTTTTTCCGTTTCGGCAATCAGGTACGGCAGTTTCACCGGATAACACATTTTTCCTGCACGAATATGTGCACTGCAGGCTTGCAAGCGTGCTTCAGATTCAAATATTCCCCAGATAAACGCAGCTGGATCGCGCCCGTCGATGGCGATCGGATGAAAGTCGTTCTGCTCCAAATGCTCATAAAACCAGGTCAGGCCGCCCTGCTGATACATGGTGGAGCGCTGATCAATACGCCGGCCATTGGCGATCATCACCGGTGTTACCAGACCACAGTCCTCGGCCCGCCACCAACGGCTGGCCCAGTCACTACCGCGCTGTTCTTCAAAAGCACCGTCACTCAGGAATGCCACCAGGCGTTCACCGGGCAGAGGCATATGCACGTATTGCAGCTCGGCAAAACCCAGGTAGCCACCTTCAATCAAACCGCCCGCCGTGTGTGGATTGACATGACTGCCTAATGGGACACCGGGGCAACCATCATCCGTAATCGCGTAGCTGTAAAAATCCTTGGCCAATTGCGACAGACCTTCATCACTTAGGGGGTAGCGCTCCCCCTGTTCCGGATAGAGGTTCTGCAGTAACACATTGACCGCGTCGATGGCCGCCACACAGTGGCCCTGCCCCATCAACCAACTTCGTGTGATTCCGGCCAGACGGTTAGCGACCATGTAAGCCACATAGGCGGGCACCATATTCAGGGAGCCGCCGGTATGCCCTTGGGGGTTGGATTTAAAGTCTTCAGCGTCGAGTGCACTGCCGGAAAAATCCACCTTGGTGCTGTAAGTCATATGCACCACCAACCACATCGCCGCACTTGTCAAACGGTCAGCAGCTGACAAAATATCCAGCACATCTTCAATTTGTTGGAAGCGCCCTTCACACACCAGTTGCTGGCACAGATCAAATATGCGAACTTGTGTTTCATCGCTGTGTTGTATAACCCCGTATCCATCTGCCCAGTGGGCAAAAGCCGAATAGGTTTCGCGATAAAGTCTTGCACGCTGTTCGATGCGATGGTGATTTTGTGGGTCAATTGTATACATATTACATCCTTAGTCGGCTACTGAAAGCAGCTAAAAATCGTCTGCGAATTGTTGTTGTACCGCGTGTAGCATTGTACTGGCTTCATCGGCAGCGACTACTAGGCACTGTACTTTTGATGTCTCAGAGGAGAGTAATATAGGCAGGTCACCGCTGGCCGATTGTGAGCATAACTCGATGCCCAAATGTGATAACCCCGATAATAACTCTCGGCAAATGGCTAGGCTGTGCTCAGCAACTCCCCCGCTGAGCACAATGCCGTCCAGGCCACCTAAAATCGCAAAGTAAGCCCCCAATGTTTTCTGGAAACGGTATCGAAAAAGGTTAAATGCCAGACGACACTGTGGATGATCACTAGCAAATAGTTCAGCCATATTATCTATACCTCCTGACA
The DNA here is from genome assembly GCF_014762745.1 of Kangiella sp. Taxonomy (GTDB): domain Bacteria; phylum Pseudomonadota; class Gammaproteobacteria; order Enterobacterales; family Kangiellaceae; genus Kangiella. Next base: position 33,990 of record NZ_JABURJ010000104.1, on the reverse strand, counting down.
ATCCTTGCCAACCGGCTTCCTGATTAAGCAGATGATCGATTTCGTTGGGGGACCAACCTTCCTGTTGCTGTAACCAAATCAGTAAACCGGAATCAATTTCACCGCTGCGTGTTCGCATCAGTAGCCCGTCATTAGGGGTAAAACCCATGCTGGTATCCACAGGTTTGCCGTTGCGAATCGCCGTCATGGAACAGCCGCTACCTAGCTGTGCAGTAACAAGTGAAAATTGCTGACGATGAGAATTTTCTATACACCACTGACGTATCATATCTTGGTGGGCAAAGCCGTGAAAACCATAGCGGCGTAACTTATGCCGTTCAATCAAATCCAAAGGCAGGCCATAGATTTGTGCCACTGCCGGTAGGTTGTTAAAAAACTGGGTATCAAATACAGCAAAGACACGAACGGACTTATCATACTGCTGCCAACTTTCGATAAGCTCCATCGCGACCCTGTTGTGTAATGGCGCCAATAAATCGAGCGCCTTGATTTTATGGAATATGTCTTGACTGACTTCTATCGGGTGTGAAAATTCCGAACCGCCGTGCACTACCCTGACAATCACAGCGAAAATCTTATAAGCTGCTGTTGCTGACACAATATGCTGAAACACATCGCTCCCAACAATTGTCAAGGCAATCTGTCCATGATCAATCGCAATAGGATCTTCATTGAGATCCTTGGTGAAGCTACAAAAGACCGTCCACTTTATGCTGGAACTGCCGGGATTAAGAACCAATATGCAAGTCATAACAGAGTCTTGCTGCTAGTCTTAGTCCAGCAAACGGTTATATATAGCAGCAAGTAGCCATCCCAAAATACCCGCTACTAGAGCCCAGGCTATCCCTCCCCAAACTACACCGGTAATGGTCAGATGCCAGCCCATATCCTGCAATTGCATGTGTAGCATATCTCCGGATATGGACATAGCCATTGAAGGAATCACCGCCACTAGGACACTGCAAATAACCCAAAATACAATGGCACTGATTAAGCAGGCCAGGCCAAATTTAAATGTATGTAGTTTCATACCAAAACTCCTTCTATCGTGTAAATTTACCAGTCTACAAATCGCTAAACCGATTTGACGATTGCACTATGCGCATCATTTCGTGTTCCTCCAGCGAAAGTAATGAATTCAATAACTCCATAGCTGATGGAATTTCCGCGCGCGATGCCAGATAGCGATATAGTTCGATAACCTGCTGGTGTTGCTCGATAATCACGTCCATAATCTGCGAAGCATTGAGTTCGGCAAAAGGAGTGTCACAGTGGGCGTGTCGAGTAATAGGGTGGCGATTTACATATTCATAACACCAGGTTTTGAGAGCGCTTGCTTCTCCGGATTTTTCAAAACCACTGACCACATCTTTCAATGTTTTTTCATGTTCGGAAAGATATGTCAGCATCATCCTAGCCCGCTCATCAAGGTTTTTATTTGCGCAGTGGAACAAACACTGGCTCAAGTGCTGGTGGAACTCTTTAGTCCAGTGTAGTACATCTTTCAGGGTTTCAATTTGCATGATCTTTTCCTCTTATTAACCTTGTACGTATTTCAAAAAACCACCTCGATTACAGATGCAAAATATCGCGATAACCGGCAACATCGACCTTATAATGTGTTTGTTTCTGAAAATGTACACGCAAGCCTTCCAATGCTTCAGGGTCACCGTGAATCAGTTTAATTGGCGTTGTACTTGCCAGTTTTGACTGACGTAGCCATTCGGTAAGTTCGAGATAATCCGCATGCCCAGAAAGTCCCGAAATTACCTCAACATCTGCCCTCAGAGGAATCCAACTACCATGGATTTTAACAGCACCGACACCTTCAAGCATCTTAGCGCCTCGCGTTCCTCCCGCTTGGTATCCGGTAAACAGCACTGTTGTTCTAATATCACTTAATAATCGTTTAAAGTGATGCAGAATTCGCCCCCCGGTGGCCATCCCGCTACCTGCAATGATGACATGGGGAAATGCCTGTCCTGCCAGCGCCTTAGATTCATCTACTGTGCGGGTATAGGTAACCTGATCACACATACGGTGACATTGCTCATTGCTTAGTCGATGTTGTTCGCTGTGATGACAAAATATGTCCGACACCCTGATAGCCATAGGACTGTCGAGATAGATAGGCAGCCGTGGGATGGCTTCCTGCTCCATCAAACTCGCAAGCAGATGCTGTAAAGCCTGCGCTCTACCTACGGCGAATGCTGGTACCAGTAAAACACCACCGTTTTTTGCAACGCGATTAACTACGGCAGCTAATTGTTGAGCAGTGTCTTGTGGATCGTGCTGTCGATTACCATAAGTGGACTCCATCAGTAACAAATCAAGTTCAGGCAACGGGCGTGGCGGTTTCATTAACACGTCATCGAAACGTCCCACATCACCAGAGAACCCAATGCGTTTGCCTTCCGCTTCAATGATGATACTTGCTGCACCGAGAATATGCCCCGCCGGTTGCAGGTAAAAACGAATATCACCGACTTCAACCTGCTCATCAAAGTCAATCGATTGAAATAGAGCCATACTCGCTTCGGCAGTTTGACGGTCATAGAGCGGTTCGGGGTGTTCGTGTTTGCTTAATTTATGCTTGCTATAGTATTTCGCATCCTCTTCTTGAATATGACCACTATCGGCCAACAGGATCTGGCACAAGTCTTTAGTGGCGTGATGGGTGATAACCGGACCCCGGTATCCTTGTTTATATAAGGCGGGTATATAGCCAGAGTGATCTAAATGCGCATGAGTAAGTAAAACAGCATCGAGCTTGTCGATATCCAACGGTAGGGACTGCCAATTGCGCTCCCTTAACCATTTGTAGCCTTGATACAGGCCGCAGTCTATCAGCACTTTGCTACGTTCAGTTTCCACCAGAAACTTTGAACCGGTTACGGTTTCTGTGCCTCCTAAAAAGGTAATTCTCATAAAACTTCTCCTGTGAAATCTGATCTTGTTAATTGCAGCATAGAATTAATGGCTGTCATCAGTCGCGGCGAGATATCAATAGCATTGGAGGAATGTGGAATGGTGTTAGTTGTTGCCAGCTGGCTTAAACCGGCTTTGATCAGGACTTGATCGGAATCATCGGCGAAAATCCCATGTACGGCAATACATTGAATGTGTTCGACGCCCTTGGATTTAAGGTATTTTATGCATTCCAGAATGGTCTGCCCGCTCGATATCACATCATCAATAATAACGGCTGTTTTATCTCTGTATGCATCAATGTTTGGCAAGGAGACTTCTACATGACGATCACCGAAACGCTGTTTCTCACCGATCACAAACGGGTGCTGGCTATAATTGGCAATATCAGATACCCATTGTTCACTCTCACTATCAGGCCCTACCAACAATAGATTTGTTTTTGATTTTAACCACTGTGCCAATGCCGGAGCACCTTGTACAACTTGACTAGGTACAGTGTAAATTTCGTCGAGGGAGTGATAGCGATGTAAATGTGGATCAACTGTCACCAACCAATCTATATGTTGAGAAAGGGATTTGGCAAAAATGCGTGAAGTCACTGCCTCCCCATCTACAAAACGGCGATCTTGGCGCATATAGCTAAGATAGGGCGCCACCAAGCCAACTTGCGAAGCCCCCAGTTCTCGCAGGGTTTCGACCAAAAATAGTAACGGCAGATACTTCGCATTGGGGTTCGACAAATCAGCAACAACAATACAGACACGCCCTTCCACATCGGAGGTGATACGTAAATAGGATTCGCCATCGGGAAATTGACGTACGTCAAACTTACCACGCTGCACACTCTTCGTCTTTGCAAGTGAATCCGCCAACGAGTGATTGTCCAAGCTAAACACTAAGGGTTTCCTTCCTAAAACTGTCTTCGACTCACTCATGAGGCATCTCCAATGGTAAAAATGTTGGATTGTCGGTAATAGGCCAGTGCGTATTGCAATTCGCCTTCTGTGTCACTGTACAGTGTGAACAGTGGTTCACCTCGCTCTACCTTTTCACCGACACTTTTATGCAAGCGCAAACCCGCTGCTGCGACATTGGGCGCTCCCGCCAGTTTCGCCAAGCGCGCTAATTGGCGATTATCAATCGTCTGCAAAGTGCCGGTTGATGCGGTGGTTACCGTATGTTGAAAATCTGCAGAAGGCAAAGATTTCATCCCGCCCTGGGCCGCTATAATTCGGTGAAATTGTTTCCACGCCGCACCGCTATCAAGAATTTCGGTAGCCTTTTGCAAACCTTGTTCATAGGTTTGCTGATACGCCAGGGAAAACAGATGGGCCGCCAAAAACAGTGCCCGCTCTCGAAGGTCCTCGGCAGCATCGCTGCTGCGCCGCAAAACAGCCATTACATCGCGGACTTCCTCTACTGGACCAACACCGCGCCCGACGGGATGACTACCGTCCGTTATCAAGCAACGAACCTGAAGTCCGCACGTAGCACCAACCTGTGTAAATAGTGAAGCGAGGCGATCGGCGTCTTTTTGCGAACGCACTTTTGCAGTAGGGCCGACTGGAATATCAATCACCACATGGGTAGAACCCGCAGCGATTTTTTTCGACAATACCGATGCAATCAACTGCCCTTCGCCATCAAGATCCAGCGCACGCTCAATTCGAATCAATAAATCATCGGCGGGGCTAAGATTCACCGCCCCACCCCAGGCGAGACAGCCGTGAGTTTCTGCAACAACTCGTTGAATCTGTGAGAGGCTGAGATTGACTGTCGTCAGGGCCTCCATGGTATCAGCTGTACCTGCCGGTGAAGTGATGGCACGTGAAGATGTTTTCGGTATGGTTAATCCTGCTGCACTGATAATCGCTACCACTAAAGGAGTGGTGCGATTACCCGGCAATCCACCAATGCAATGCTTATCCAGCACCATGGGTGAATCGGGCCAGCTTAGACGTTTACCGCAAGCCACCATGGCCTGTGTCAAGGCAATGATTTCATCCACATCCAGACGACTGCCCGCACAAACGCTGAGAAAGCTGGCAATTTCGATATCGGAATAACGATGGTCGCTTATGTCCTTTACGATCTCGGTGACTTCCTCGTCGCTGAGCTTATGGCCAAATATTTTTTTGCGAACAGCTGCCAGCGATGTCACTACTGGTGCATGACTAATTCTGATCAATGCCCCTGTAGAAACTCCTAGCCGTTGCATGGCAATTTTAGATAAACCGACACTGCCTGATTGAAGTACCTTATCATCCACCACGTTGATCGTTGCGATTATTTGGTTTTGGCCATCATCCACTGAAACGCGACTGTTAGCCGTAAAACCTTCTGAGCGGCAGATATGGCAGTCACTGCGCATATAAACAACAGGTTCCTGGTGGGTATCGATACCTATATCAATAACTTTAAGAGCGTTTGCTGATCCCATCTTTTTCACCGTTATTGCTATTTTCGCTTGTTGTGTGGTGGTGACTTGTGACAACTCCACGCCTCATGCTCCGCGTTATCTTTTATGTTTTCATCCACAAATTTATAATATCCTTCTTTGAAATGCGTCCACCAGTCGTGACCTAGTTCGATGTCATATTCGGCTAGCACTTCTTCAATACCATCCAGACTCAAGCGGGAAGCATCGTATGCAAGGTTTAAAACCTGTGACCTTTCGTCAAATGAAACCGCATCCAAACCATACAATTTATCGATTTCTGTTATTGCATCGTGGATATTACTAATTTTCTTCGCGTCAAGTTTTAAATGACGAACAACGAGATTGACTTCAGACACACCCAGTCGGTGCTCTTCTTGTTTCATAATTTACCTCCAATATCTAATCTCTGTTTACAAACTATTTCTCATCACCAACAGTCTATTATTTGTGTTGATGCTCGCTAGATTTGCTTGCCTCAGATTGACGATCCATCATCCCTATGTGTTTTTCCATCATATCCATACGTTTTGTCATATCCATTTTGTCCATTTGCTTACCGCCTTTCATGCCGTTCCCCATATTAATCATCTGCATACCTTCTTTCATTGTGTGTATATGCTCATCCATTAATTATTGACGTTTTTCTGGGGCGGTTTCGGCTTTGAATTTTTGCCATCAATTCATGCACTTTTCACATATGTTCATGCATCGCCATCATCTGCTAATGGTTCATCATGATCCTACTGTTAGCGCCTTGGTTTTTATCACCGTGATCATGCGCATTTTCTGCAAATACTGGTGAAGCCATTGCCGTAGCAATAACGACGGCGGAAACCATAGTTCTGATAGAATTACGTTTCATTGGTATATCCTCAATAGTTTGAAGCGGCTTTATTGGTAGAAAAATTAGGTACCCACCCTGGGGTCGATTCCATATAGCGAAGATACACGTCGCCAAATTCCTCAATCGCCATACGCTCTTCACGCTTAGCGAGCCTCACGTACACTACAACTAAAACCGGAAACATCACCAGCGTCGGCAGGGTCGGCCACTGCAACAAAAAACCAAACATAATCATGATAAAAGCGATGTATTGCGGGTGTCGGCAACGCGCGTACCAACCGGTTGTCGCCAACGAGTGGGTTTGTTGTGCTTTGTGCAGCACGTTCCACGCAGACGCAAGCAAGAAGAAGCCGAGCACGATAATCACATTACTCGCGATATGCAGCGGATCCCAGTGTGCATTACCTTCCAAACCCAACAATGTGTGCAGTAAATGGCCATTTTCGTGGGAGAGGAAGTCCACACCAGGGTACTTTTCCGCCAGCCATCCAGACAGAAAATAGATGGTCAATGGAAATCCATACATCTCGGTAAAGAGCGCAACAATAAAGGCTGAGAAAGCCCCAAAACTGCGCCAGTCGGTTTTGGTTTGTGGCTTGGTAAAACTGAACGCAAAGAAAATAAAGATAGCTGAATTCAATATAACCAGTGTCCAGAGACCATAAGCGGAATCACCGTGCATTTGTCGTCCTCCTGTTTTCTACCGGTTTAACGGTTATGTCGATGGTCGCTTTGCCTGCGTCCATCTTCCACGCCGCGCTGATAGGCATCCTGATCTGACTCACCTTCATGCTGATGATCTCCACCATGACCACCGTGCCCTCGGTTGACTCCATGTCCTCCGTGCATAAAAAAATGCATAAAAGGACATGCCAGTAAAATCAGGAACGGTAGAAACTGCCAGACATGCTGCCGATGTTCGATCAATAGAAAATACGTGGCAGCGCCGATAAGCCCCAATGCTGCCAGCCCTTTTGGAGTTAACCAGAATGATGATTTTTGCGTTGCCATGTCACACCTCACTGATGAAATTTAAAGTCGCCGTCTGTCGCACTGCACTTATCATGAATCCAGAACAAGTCATTCACCGGAACAATGCAAACCAGCCCTTCGCTATCAGCGTTGACGTGTGCCGCCTCTACAACCACTTGCGCGATGTCATTGGCCTGCTCTGACCTGGCGTAAACCTCCATTTGAATGTGCTTAATCAAGTGATTCTCGTTAAAGCTGTCGAAGAATCGACCGCGACCACGCACCGGGTGCAGGGTAAAGCCTCTAACGCCGTGTTTGATCAGCGCATCTTCTACGTCTTTCAATCGAAATTCGTCAAAAATGGCGGTTACTTTTTGGATCTTCATATTGCCTCCGACGGTTGTCTTGTTGTGGCGCTATTCCCTAATTCACTGTGATCTGACCGCGATACATCTGCATCTGGCAATGAAAGGCATACTCGCCCGACTTCAATGCTGGCAACTGGATGGATTTCAGTTTGTTGAGCGGTAAAGTGTCGCTGATTTGCAGTGCGGGAATCAGCAATGTTTCGGAGCAGGGTGATTCATCTTTACGTATGAATTTAAGCTCAACCGACTCCCCTGCGGGTACTTTAATTCGAGAGGGCGAATAGGTGCCATTTTCCACCGTAATCACCAGATCATTTTCACCCAACGCTGCCTCTTTGGGTTTGTATAACCAAAACCACCATACGATGAGTGCGATTAAAACAACACCTACAATATTAATTATTAACATATCTACTCTCCCAAACGGGTTGCTGTTGGAATTGCCATTAGTGTTCCTGTGCCTTGAAAAAGCGTAGTCGATTGGCATTGGTCACGACCGTAAGCGAAGAGAATGCCATTGCGGCACCGGCAATCACTGGATTCATAAGCATACCAAGCAAGGGATAAAGAACACCCGCGGCCACAGGAATACCCGCCACGTTATAAATAAACGCTCCGAACAGATTCTGTTTGATGTTACGCAGTGTTGCCTTGCTCACGGCAATGGCATCAGCGAGTCCATGCAGTGACCCGCGCATCAGGGTAATATCAGCGCTCTCAATGGCGACATCGGTGCCTGTGCCGATGGCAAAACCCACATTGGCAATTGCCAGCGCCGGTGCATCGTTAATACCGTCGCCCGTCATGCCGACCACTTCGCCTTCCATTTGCAGCTCCTGAACTTTTTTTGATTTTTCTTCCGGTAATACCTCGGCGAAAAACTCCTTAATACCGACCTTTTCTGCAACCGCTTTTGCAGTGGCGCGGTTATCTCCGGTCAACATGACGACGCGGATGCCGTTGTGTTGCAACCGCTTGATAGCGGCAATGGAGTCTTCCTTGATGGGGTCAGCCACCGCGATAATCGCTGAAAGTTGGTTATCCACGGCGAAATAGATCGGTGTTTTCGCCTCGGACGCCAGGGTTTGAGCCTTTTCGACAAAACCGCCGAGTCCAATATTACGCTCCCGCATCAGTTTTTCATTGCCGAACAACAAATTTTTGCCATCCACTTCCGCCTGTACGCCGTGGCCGGCGATGGCATTGAAATTAGAGACCTTCCCTGTTTCGATATCTTTTTCCTGGGCAGACTCGACAATTGCCAGTGCCAGCGGATGTTCGGAGCCAGATTCCAGCGTTGCCGCCAATTTCAGTATGGTGTCTTCATCCTGCTCTCCCGCGACTACAATGTCGGTAACCTTAGGGGCACCCAGGGTGATGGTGCCGGTCTTATCTAGAATCATTGCCGATATCTTTGATGCAGTTTGCAGGGCTTCGCCATTACGAATCAGCACACCCGCCTCGGCGGCTTTGCCCACACCTACCATGACCGACATGGGCGTCGCCAGACCCAAAGCACATGGGCAGGCGATAATCAGTACCGTGGTGGCCGACACGATGGCAAACGCCACGGCGGGAGCGGGGCCAAAGTTGAGCCAAACCAAGGCACTGATAACAGCTATAATCATCACCACAGGAACAAAATATGCGGAAATTACATCAGCCAAACGACCGATAGGTGGTTTGGAGTTCTGCGCGCGTTTGACCATATTGATAATTTGCGCCAATGCGGTGTCTTTACCGACACGGGTGGCCTTGAACAGAATGGAGCCGGTTTTATTGATGGTGCCTGCCGCAACACTATCGCCAACGGCTTTTTCTACGGGCATTGGCTCACCGGTTAACATAGACTCGTCAATGGCGGTATGACCTTCAATGACGTCACCATCGACAGGGATTTTTTCACCGGGACGTACACGTACCACGTCGTCCATCAGCACCTGTTCAATGGCGATATCCAGTTCCTTATCATCGCGAATCACTCTAGCTGATTTCGCCTGTAGACCAATCAGTCTCTTAATGGCCTCCGATGTCCGACCGCGAGCTTTTAATTCCAATGCCAAACCCAGATCGATAAGGCCGATAATGATAGCGGTCGCCTCAAAATAAACATGACGGGCCTGCTCGGGAACGGCGGCGGGGAAAAATATCACCACCATGGAATACAACCAAGCCGTGCCGGTACCCAGCGCAATCAAGGTGTCCATATTGGCGGAGTGATTCAAGAAGGATTTCCAGGCGCCGACAAAAAAATGTTTGCCTGAGAAGTACAAAACGCCAAAGGTCAGTATGCCAACGATCAGCCAAGCGATTCGCTCGGTTGTGGTATTAACATTAACCTCCCCGGTAATCAGCGCATAGGCCATTAACGGCACACCCAGGGAAAGGGCGATCCAAGTTTCTTTCATCAGGCGCTTGTAATAAGCCTGATCCGCCTTTTCTTTTTCAGCCAGCGCATCATCCTCGCTTTCTGCGGCCGCGAGCTTCGCGTTGTAACCTGCTTTTTCCACCGCCTTTACCAGATCAGCTGCTTCGGCGTTGCCCGTCACACTCACAGTGCGCTGGGCGAAATTCATCTCTGCATTTTCAACACCGGGCACCGCCTTTAACGCTGACTCTATTTTTCCAACGCAACTGGCGCAGCCTGCCCCCTCAATGATGAGTTCGTGTAGACCAGCGTTACCAGCTTGATCGTGATGATGTGCATGATGATCATGAGGGGGAGTTGCGGTCCTACCTTCATGGCAAGAGGAGCTGCCCGACTCTGTATTGATTGAACTCATACTTGACTCCTGATTTGTTCAATGACAGTTAACGGATGACTACTGCGGGAAAGCCCCCGCGTTTCAATGCTACAACAAGCTGATCCGCCTCAACTATGCCAACGACTGAAGCAATACCTGTTGCCAGATCCATGGATGCCTCACTAACCCCGGAAACGGATTTCAAAATCTGTTCGATACTTTTCACGCAACCTCCACAGGTGGCACCCTGAACCTGCAACCTATGAAGTGGTTGTGATGGTTCCCGGACATTGTTGGCGTCAGACACCGTAGATGAAACCGATGACTTTCCTGCGCAGCAACAACCACGTTGTTGTTGATTTCCGTTCGACGTTTGGTGTGTATTCATATTCATTCCTCCACAGAGAATTCTTCAATTAAATGGCAAAGCATATGACCCGTAGGTGCCTTGTCAGGCTTCTGATTCCACTCCAACACAGCGCGTTGCATCCGCTCCTTTAGTTTCAAAGTTTCAGCAAACCTCTCTTCGGTTTCATGCAGGCGCTGGTCAATCAGGCGGCGCACAGTCGGGCAAGGTGTTTTTTTCTTGTCCGCATGGCTGAGAATTTCCTGAATATCCTCGACCGAAAATCCCAACTGCCGGGCGCTTAACACAAACCGCAAACGCTTAACATCGTTATCGCTGTATTCCCGATAACCATTGGCCCTGCTTTTGGTCGGATTCAGAACCTTGATCCGGGTATAAAACCGTACAGTATCAGGCGTAATCCCCAACAATCTAGCGACCTCGATGACTTTCATGCCACCCTCCTCTTGATCCAGTCATGCCATCCTAAGCTTCCGCCGGGATCAGGACCTTGATCTGAGTCAATCACCGGTTATAAACCCAGGTGATACACTTGGGTTTATAACCGCGCACTAAAGGAGGTTATACACCTGTGTCATGAACACAGGTCAAGCATTTTTAGCGTGCGGATTCATGCCATCTATTAGCTATGTTAATGAGAAGAGACTGACACTTAGATGACCCCAACATTACATAGCTGCAATGTTGGGGAGGGCTATTTGATCCGGATCAACTCGATTGAAATCTGGCTAGACACCTTTATTAGCGCTTTCTCCAAAGAAGGTAAACGGCTGGCAGCACTAGTAAAGTCAGAATGACCGAGCTCAACATCCCGCCGACCATGGGCGCAGCAATACGACTCATCACTTCCGAGCCAGTTCCTGCACCATACATAATCGGCAACAACCCGACGATAATGGCGGCAGCTGTCATCATCACCGGACGCACCCGCAAACCAGCACCGTGTAATACCGCGTTGTACAGGTTTTCTAGGCGAGGTTCCATGCCCTTTTGCGCACACTCCTCCAGCATATGACGATAAGCCTGGTTGAGATACACCAGCATGATAACACCAATTTCCACCGCGACACCGGCCAGCGCAATAAAGCCCACTCCTACTGCGACTGAGAAGTTGTATCCGAGCAGGTACATCAGCCAGATAGACCCCACCATCGCCAGGGGCAAGGTCCCCATGATGATCGCAACCTCAGCAAAACTGCGGAAGTTAAAATAGAGCAATACGATAATGATGGCCAGCGTCAGCGGCACCACATAGGTCAGTTTCTCTTTGGCTCGCAGCATGTACTCATACTGCCCGGACCAGTTCAGCGAATAACCTGCCGGTAGCTCCACCTGATCGGCCACCACATTCATGGCCTCTTTGACGTAACTACCAATATCCACCCCATCGATATCGACAAATGTCCAGCCGTTTAGGCGGGCATTTTCACTCTTGATGGCGGGTGGACCGTCCTCCACATAGACGTTCGCCACGTCCGCAAGGGCAATACGTTGGCCGTTGTTTGTCACGATCGGAAGCAGTGCCAGTTGCTCTGGGGAATTACGGAAATCCTGTGGGTAACGCAGATTCACCGGGTAGCGTTCCAGGCCTTCAATGGTTTGGGTGATATTCATGCCGCCGATGGCTGTAGCAACCACCTGTTGTACATCAGCAATATTCAACCCGTAGCGCGCGGCTTTTTCCCGCTGAATATCCACCTTGATATAGCGCCCACCAGCCACCCGTTCAGAATAAACAGATGCCGTGCCCGGCACGTCTTTCAGGACTTGCTCCAAGCGCTTGCCGATCTTTTCAATTTCCTTGAGGTCAGGTCCGGCCACTTTTATTCCCACAGGGGTTTTTATGCCTGTAGCCAACATATCGATACGAGTTTTGATAGGCATCACCCAGGCGTTAGTCAGGCCTGGGAATTTTACTAACGCATCAAGCTCCTTTTTAAGCGAGTCGGTGGTCATACCTTCGCGCCATTCATCCCTAGGTTTGAGCTGAATAAAGGTCTCGATCATGGTCAGTGGTGCCGGATCGGTTGCCGTTTCTGCCCGACCGATTTTGCCGAACACGCTTTTCACTTCCGGCACAGTGGCAATCAGCTTGTCCGTTTGTTGCAGAATCTCACGCGCTTTACCGATGGATAGTCCTGGATATGTCGTCGGCATATACATCAGGTCGCCCTCATCAAGCGGCGGAATAAATTCGCTGCCAATTTTACTCACCGGCCAGAATCCGATAACCATCACCACTAAAGCTAATGCCAAAGTGGTTTTTGGCCGGTTAAGCACAGATTTCAGCGCGGGCATATAGACGGCAATCAATGCCCGATTTAGTGGGTTTTTATGCTCAGACAAGACCTTGCCACGAATAAAATAACCCATTAGAACCGGCACCAGGGTTACCGACAACGCGGCACTGGCCGCCATGGCATATGTCTTGGTGAAGGCCAGAGGAGAAAACATCCGTCCCTCTTGCGCCTCCAGAGTAAACACCGGCACGAAACTCACGGTGATAATCAGCAGGCTGAAAAACAGCGCAGGCCCCACTTCAGAGGCAGACTCCGCCACCACTTGCCAGCGATTTTCCTTGGTTATTGGCGTACGTTCCATGTGCTTGTGCATGTTTTCAATCATCACTATCGCCCCGTCGATCATGGCTCCGATGGCGATGGCAATACCGCCTAGAGACATAATATTGGCGTTCAGCCCTTGCAGGTGCATCACGATAAAGGCCGTGAGAATCCCTACGGGTAGACTGACAATGGCCACTAGACTGGAGCGAATATGGAACAAGAACACCATACACACCAGCGCAACGACGATGAACTCCTCCAACAGCTTATGCCATAAGTTGTCGACGGCGCGTTCAATAAGACCGGAACGATCATAAACCGTAACGATTTCCACACCTTCGGGAAGACCCGACTTAAGGGTTTCCAGTTTGGCTTTAACACCATCAATGGTTTTCTGGGCATTTTCACCAAAGCGCATCACCACGATTCCGCCGACGGTTTCGCCTTCTCCATTTAGTTCGGCGATTCCCCGACGCATCTGCGGACCTACGTCGATATCGGCCACATCTTTTAGCAGTAGCGGCGTACCCTTCACATCAAGACCCAGTGGAATATTGGCCAGGTCCTTGCGCCCCTGGATATACCCGGAGGCTCGCACCATGTATTCAGCCTCTGCCATTTCCACTACCGAGGCGCCCACTTCCTGATTACCGCGTTGGATCGACATCTGGATATGCGACAAGGGGATGTTAAAGGCACGCAACTTGTCTGGGTGTACCTTGACTTGGTACTGCTTCACCATGCCACCCAGAGCAGATACTTCCGACACACCGGGTACGGTTTGTAGCTCGTATTTCAGGAACCAGTCCTGAAGGCTTCGTAACTGGCTGATGTCGTGTTTACCAGTGCGATCTACCAGCGCGTACAGGTAAACCCAACCAACACCCGTAGCATCTGGCCCCAGTTGTGGCCGGGCGTTGGCTGGCAAGGTGGGCGCAACTTGCGACAGGTATTCCAGCACCCGCGAGCGCGCCCAATAGGCGTCGGTATCCTCATCAAAAATGACGTAAACATAGGAGTCACCGAAGAAGGAATAACCACGCACGGTGACCGCACCCGGTACCGAGAGCATGGCCGTGGTTAACGGATAAGTGACCTGATCTTCCACAACCTGTGGCGCCTGCCCGGGGTAGCTGGTTTTGATAATCACCTGCACATCCGAGAGATCGGGTATAGCGTCAACTGGTGTATTTTTAAGTGACCAAGCACCGGCTCCCACCAGGATCAGAGTAGCCAGCAATACAAAAAAACGATTCTGGACGGACCAGCGAATGATGCCCTCAATCATGACTTGCCCTCCCGGGTATGCTGACTGTGTTCCATATTCATCGAGCCGTGGTTCATGTCCTCATGGTTCATGTCCTCATGGTTCATGTCCTCATGGTTCATGTCCTCATGGTTCATGTCCTCATGGTTCATGTCCTCATGGTTCATGTCCTCATGGTTCATGTCCTCATGGTTCATGGATTGATGTTGACCGTGATCCATTTCCAAATCATCGGAGCTAATAGAGGGATCACCATCGGCCATCGGCATGTCATCAGTAACCGCATCGGGTCGATGGATTTGACTGATCACGTAGTTGTTGTCGTCTTCTCTTGTAATCTCAACGTGCAGCGTCATGCCTGGCTCAAGCCCTTCGAGATCTACCTCGTTCGCAGCGGTAAAATCCATGGTCATGGCGGGCCATTGCCAGTCATCGATGGCATCATGCGCCAGCGTCAGCATCCGGTGCTCGGCCATCAGGCTTTTAATACGTGCGCCGACCCAGACCGATGTGGGTGCCGCAGTCTCAGCCTTATCATCCGAACCATGATCCATGCGCCGAAAGTCCGAGGTTTTGCTGGACTCGGAATCAATCAGAAATTGTGCTGACGTCACAATGCGGTCGCCCTCATCAAGCCCCGACAGGATTTCCGCGTGATCATCAGTGATATGCCCAACCCGCACAGCAACGGATTTAAATCGGCCTTCACCCTTGGCCAGCACAACACGGGATTGACTACCGGTACGAATCAAAGCCTCCCGCGGAATTAACATGGTGTTATCCATGGGCTCCGCATCAATGCGCATCTGCGCAAACATACCCGGTTTCAGAAAGCCGTCGGGATTGTCAAAATGCACTCTTACCTGAGCCGTGCGAGTCGTGGTGTTAAGGCTCGGGTAGACATAGTCGACCTGGCCCTGCCACTCACGCCCCGGTAAATAACCCAACTGCATATGCACTCGATCACCCATCTGCACCAGGGAAGCTTGTCGCTCAAAGACTTCACCAATCACCCAGATATGCTCCAACTGACCGATCGCCATGATTTCCATGCCGGGTTTTACAAACATGCCTTCGCGCGCCATGAGGTTGTCCAGCACGCCCGATTGCGGTGCTGTGATGGTGATGGTCTGGCTCACCTTGCCGGATTTTGTCAGTCGGTTGATTTCTGATTCCGGCACCTGCAGGGATGCAAGACGCTCCTTAGCGGCTTCAATCAGCGTGGCGTTATTGCGCTTTAGTGCCAAGAGTAATTCCTCCTGCGCATTAACCAGGGTCGGTGAGTAAAGCGCATAGAGAGGCGCCCCCTGCTGCACTGGATCACCAGAGGCTTTGACGTAGAGTTTTTCGATCCAACCCTCCACCCGTGGGTGAATATCTATCAAACGATCTTCGTCGTACTGCACATAACCCACGGTATTGACCGACACGTCCATCTGGCCGCGGGTAACGGGTGCCGTGCGTACGCCAAGGTTATTGACCACATCCGGCGAAATGGAGACGGTGCCAATCTCTTGATCACCGCCAGCTTCTTCGTACACCGGAATCAGGTCCATCCCCATGGGGGATTTACCTGGTTTATCACGCTTGTAATTAGGGTCCATCGGCGCGACCCAGTATAGTGGTTCATTTTTGGCAGTGACATCACCAGCATCTCCCGCCACCGTCCTACTCCAGGACGCTGAGTAATAAGCAATGATTGCTGTCGCAATCAGCAACGCAACGGTAATGAAAAATGATTTATTCAATTGAATCTTCATGGGGTCATTCCTTCAGTCGGTTGCCGTTTGTTGCAGGGGACTGCTTTGCGGCAAGAGATAGTTCAATTCAGCAATGGCTTTGAGTCGGTCGACATTGATGGTCAGGAAATCGATTTTGGCGTTTAGCTCGGCAATGCGGGCTCGCACCGCTTCAGCAAAGTCACCATCGTCGTTGTTATAGGCAGTCAGGGAGGCTTCAGCCTGTTCCGCCATTTGCGGCAGTAGCTGCTGATCGTAGAGTGCGCGGCGCTCATTCAGGCGCTGTATTTGCACGAGTATTGTGTCCAGTTGCGCCATCAGTTTTCGCGCCATCAGTAACTTGTCCGTCCGCACTTCCTCGACTCGGGAGGTAGCTGCACCGACGTCCTTATCTTGCCGATTGCCTGTAAAAATCGGCAGATCAAATGTGACGCCAACCGAGAACAAATCGGCGCGGTCACGGCCCATGGGGTCATCATCCCGATAGCCGTACTGGGCGGTGATCCCCCACTCGGGCTTGTACTTTTGCTTGGCCAATTCAACCCTGGTCTGCATGGCCTCGATACGCCGGTCAAAAGCCAATAACAGGGGATGCCGATTGATCTGTTCATAGAGCCAGCGATCATTGTGCGTTTGACCCATGTCTAAGCTCGGCTCCTCACCCAATTTACTGGATAAGGTCTGAGTCAACGGCAGACTGGCCTGCCCACCAATCCACTCGGAGAGGCTCTGCTGGGCAGATTCCAGTTGTTGTCGCAACACGGTCAAGCGATCATCCAGCCTAGTGAGCTCCAGTTGTGCCCGGATAATATCCTGCTGGCGGGCGCGGCCCAGTGCGGAGGAATAGCTAGCTTTGGTGGCATCCACCAGATGTTCAAACAGTGAGCGATCCTGTTCAATCAAACGGATACTTTCCTGCGCCCGGTATGCGTCCAGCCATAACTGAGTAACTGTCACTGTCACTTTGTCCTGACGGTCCTGTCTGAGTAAAGGTTCCTGGGCCGCCAACTCCTGCTTCTGGCGGCTCGTTAACGCCAGACTATCTCCGCGTGGAAACATCTGACTAACACCCACAGTCAGCTGTGTCATAGGCTCCTGATTAATATCGAAACTATCGGTCGGGAAGTTAGCCGCCATCAGACTGACCTTGGGATCAGGCAGGGTTGAGGCGGAAATGGATTCATTGGTCAGTGCTTCCTCCCGGGAGTGACTGCCTTTTAACCAGGGGTCGGAGGCAATCGCCTTCGCAATTGCCGACTCCAAAGTCAAGGTATTGGACTTGCTTTCAGCAAGCTGTATTTGAGTAAATTGTTCTTGGGCAACTTTTTCCTGGGCAAAAGCAGGAACCCCCACCAACAAAAACAATAATAAAAAATGCCGTTGAATGTTCATCGTGATACGTCCTACTGCTGATCGCGGCTGTTCACTGAAGCAAACACTTCTGCCGAACCATCATTTTTAAGCAACCACACTTGGTAAGGCATAAATTTGTTGCCCATTTCCATCCCGGGGCTGCCCACAGGCATGCCCGGCACGCTCAGGCCAATGGAACCCTCCGATGGATTTTCCAGAAACTGCTGAACGAAGTGTGCGGGGATATGACCTTCGAACACATAGCCGTCACTCGTCACCGCCGTATGGCAGGACTGGTATTTGGGTGCAATGCCATGATCGGCTTTAATGCGATTCAAATCTGCCGGGTGGTGAATTTTGGCCTCAAAGCCGGCGTCTTCCATGTGCTGGACCCATTGCTGGCAGCACTGACAGGTGCGACTTTTATAAACATCCAGTGTGGCAATTGATGCGGTTTTAGCGGCATGTTCTTCGCCTTCCGAACAAGCGGCGAGGAACAACAGAGAAACAATCAGCGCAATATGGCGCAGATAATCAGGTAAAGGTTTCATGGTGACTCCTAATCACGAGACGCGATGAGCGCATTCAGTGGTGCTCATGCGTTTAAAATAAATGTGTTGGGAGTTTTGCTGACTCCCGCTTAAAAAATAGTCAGAAGCCCGAATTTTAGGCGTACCGACCCTATGTCAGCGTGAAATGGGGGGACGGAATAGCGAGGTAATGTTCTGAGTAAGGAGGGAAACCGAATATTCTGCATTAAGTGTTTGAGAAAATTGAACGGAAAACGGAGACTGTGTGCTTACACCCGCTACACTTGCAGAAATACAGTTCATCTGGGAGCAATCATTCTGATTGCAACAGCCACTCGCACCAGCATTCTCAGCTCCGGCGTGGACCAGATGATCCATATGCGCAATATCCGTTGTTTCTACCATTGCAGGAGCGGTGGAATGATGATTCATCTGTTCGCAGGGCAATTTCACAACAGCAAACCACTGGCTGGTAAAAGCCAGTAACGCGAAAATTGCTATGTAAAGTCCCAATTTGTTAAATCGCATAAAATAATTATACCGCTAATTACATCAGGTTATTCTGCTTTGCTTGGATCTTCAATTCTTTGATCAACGTTGAGATTAATTAATGAGTTTAGCATTTCATCATCTCTAAGTTGTAAAACTTGATCGTGCGAAATGTTGAAGACTAAACTCTAGTAGTAATATTATCAAGCTATAATCCTGACAGATAAATGACGCTTAAATTACAATATCGTCATTAACATAACTTATGTTCATGTTATACCCAAAGGGTTCACAGTGGTACCGCATAAAGATTGTCACCAAAAATCCACCGTGTGATATCCGTTGTAAAACAGAACACCCATTTTGAAGCGGTCTCCAGCCACTGATTGAAAATGTTTCAGTCCGGTAAAATATCTTACGCTAAACGTTGCTACTGCCTTGATCTCAACGGTAAAACAGTCACCAGTGGCGTTCTAGATGATCACATCAACCTCCACCTTACCCTTGTCCCAGTAACGGCAGCAGTTCAACTACTCCACGATCCGAACGAACTGTTTGCGTTATTCGTTGTAGACAAAAGATTCCAACATTAAACCTAAATCACCTGGCTGCTTAAGCAGGCGTTACCAGGTCAGGCCACGAACCGCACGTGTAAGTTATGGCTCAAAGGCGCTTCCTGGTTCAGCAGTTTGACTAGAAAACTAGAGCTATGCGTCTGAAACTAACAGTCTGAAAGTTTTATCAGTCGTACCGAGTCCATTCGGACTGGCCAGTGAAAATAATAGCCCGGGCAAGAACAAGGAATTGTCGAGACCTGTCAGAACAAATCGTCCAATCGTCCGCGGCTCGTCCACAGCCTGCTTGATAGAGACGAACAGCTCTGGCAGGCGTTGAACCTCGTCGAGTGCAATGCGTTTTGGCAGCAAATTGCAAATAAATCCGACGGGATCAGCTTGGACGGTCTCGAACTTAGCCTAGTCGTCCAACGTGATGTATTCCATGTCTTCAACGCAATTTCCTCGATAAGCCCCTTAACTAGGGTGGTTTTACCCACCTGACTAGGCCCCATCACTAAGACTGCTGGATTTTGCTCTGAGCCTCTTAGACATCAATTTCAGAAAATCGTCGGTACATGAATGGTTCTCGTCTAATAAAGTAATTAATTAACGTCCAATTGTTATTGTAATAGCGTCTAATTAATATAATCCGCGCCATGCGGCTAAAGAAAGTCAAATACACTCATAAAACATCGTTATCGAAATTGCTCACGAGACTGGACTCAAGGGTTCCCAATGACTGCTAAAAGACGTAACCAGAACCACGCATTGATGCTGTCAACAAAGGAAAATTGAGTTAATGGACCTCATCTACCAGATAGCCTATCCACGGATAAAATCGGATATAACCCAAGAGTAGTTGAAGGGGTCTATACGCCGCCCCAAAGAGAAACGATTTGCACTGCGCCACTATAAACTGTCGAGTGCATCACTTTGAGGTTAATGGTTCAGATGAAGACCACTCAACGATTAGATCAATTCGTTAGCCTAGGTGAAATTCCAAAGGTGAGCATCGCTAACATCAAAAATCAATGCCGTTTACGGGAAACACTCAAGGATCTACAATCCTATTACTCATCGGGTGCAAAAGTCAGTAAGCCATAGGCACCTACACGAGAAAGAATAAGGCTCAGAAAAGATAAAATGAGCAAAGTGCCCAGCTGACACAGGGCACTTTAGGCATAAAATTTAAAACACTATTTACCGAAGGTGGCTCGAATATAGCCAAGAACAGCTTTGACGTCGGCATCAGTCAAACTAGCGTTACCGCCACGAGGTGGCATGGCCATGGGCGAACCAGGACTCTGAAACCCGTTAATCATGTTGCTTAACAGTTCTTCATCATTTTTGTTCAATGGGCCTTTGGCGTTGGTGAAATCCGGTGTGCCAGGCAAAGCACCCTTGCCGTCGCTGCCATGACATGCGATACAAGAACTTTTGTAGACTTCTTCACCAGATAGTTTTGAGCTAATCTGATTTATAGATACGGGCTTTGATATTTCCTTTTCAGGTGGCGTGTTAGATGCTTGCAGGAAAGCAAGAATATCTCGTGCATCCTGCCCCGTTAAACCGGCTCGAATACGCATGTGATTGACAGTAGTTTCCCAGTACTCATCCGATAACTCCTTCGGATCACGCATGTTATGACACCGAGCACAATTATCCGCCCATTTTTGGGCACCCTTTACAGCATCATTGTTTGCTTTAGCATGCGTCGGTGTAATGATGCTTACAGCCAGGAACAAAGCCGCAATACTGGCAACAAAAAGATCATATTTCATACTTTTACTAATATTCATTTCACTTCTCTCCTAAAAACCGTAAGCCAATTGTAATTTCACAGTGTCCTGTTCACCTGCGATTGATGAGTCATAGTCTTTCATTTCATAATTGAACTTGGCGATAACATGGGGTGCAAACAGGTAATTCAATCCAACTGTCCGTTGAGAGTAATTTTCGCCAAAATGAGGCGTCTGCAATTCGCTGGTCCGAATAACAACTTCAAGGGGGGTCGTTGGAATTTTGTAGGCCGCCTGCAGATACCAAGCCTTCCATTCACCAACCTCAGCATCATCAAACTCAGAAGGACCTAAATAATCCTCAGGCAGGTCATCGCTGTGAAGTGCAACACCAGCACTACCTTCACCAATCTCGGTTTTGATATATTCACCTCGCAACTCTAGGTTCTTCCAGCCATAGCGAAAATCGGCACCTATAGCGTCATAATCAAACTCACCCGATGATTCAATATCAAGCTCAGGCCCATCATGTCCACCCGCAAAAGCATCCGTCACAGTGGCTTTACCTTTAGCTGCAGAAATCCCAATTTCGAGACCGGAAAATGGCAAAAACCCAAACCGGCCACCAAATGATTTCTTCCCATCAGGGTCATTGGTACGGCCTTCGGTTTCTACTTCCTCTATAGCGAGTTCGTAATCCCCTTCATGCTGCTCTACTACAGCGGCGAGAGTGGGCCCATTTCCAATATAGAAAGCATAATTGGCACGCATCTCACCTACAGGAAAACCGCCACGCAATTGCAAACCCGTCTCACTTAGTGGAGCGGCTCCACCATGGCCAAAACCGGCAGGCGCCGATACTGCCTTATTGATCCAGCTAGGGTGCAAATTTTGGCGAAATTGTCCAATTGGGCTTAAAAATTTACCCGCGACAAGCGCAACAGAGTCGTTTAGAAACAGGTCAACAGAGGCATATTCCAATGCCAACTCAGTTCCACCATCAGCAGTATTTGACAGCTCAAATTCTGTCTCGAACATCAACCAGTCTTGATAAGTATAATGTATGATAGGGGCTACCATTACTTTGTTAAAAGCACCGACACCAGAATCCGAGTCCGCGTACTCGACCGATCCATAACCTGCCATGTGAAATGACGAATCTGTATTCCTTGTGGCCGCCGCGTTTTCCAATCGTTCAACTTGCTTTTGAAGTGCATCGACCTGCTCCCTGAGATTGTCGTCTTCATTGTCAGCATAAGCAGCAACTGGCAGTATTGCAGCCGTTAGTGCCATAAGATGCACTTTAAGTTTTGCTTTCTTCATGGGATTTCCCCTTAGTTGATTATCAATATCTACAAGAGTGATTCGGATCACAGACCAGAAATGTTCTTTAGTTATGATAACGAGACGAAGATGACACAAGGCTTACGCAAATATTGCAGGACTGTAATGTTGATGCGTTTAGACTGATCTAGATCAACTCATTCGCAATAACTGATTAAGATCAGGAACGAAGAGACATTATTTCGTTCTTTAGGTTCATGTCTGGTAACGCCACTCTTGCTGACAAGAGTAATTTTCTGATGTATCTATTGAAATAGAGAAAGAACTTGAGATCTTTACCAGAATCAGCTAAGTGTACTGTATGGGACGCCAGAAAAAAAATTCGATATGTATAAAAACCAAATTATCAAATAGTGAACCAGCCCCCACAAAGCCTCATTCCTAAACCGCCCCATCTATATATAAAAGCTCATAAGTGCCCCTTCAGAATAACAAAATCCGCCACAATTGTTTTTGTTTTATGATCGTTGCTGTCTGTAAATTAATTTTTTACACACTTTCGTGGACAGTAATTTTGTGTAGTGAAAATAGAATTTTTGTATTAAATCACTCTAATTGTTGACGACAATTGGTGCACTAATAATTTTAAATCGTTGCAGTAATATCGAACTTTTTTAATTATTCATAATAATGGGATATACAGTATTTAAAGAAGTTTATAGGTAGCAAGGATACGCCACCTCACTCAATCATCAGGATGGTTTCGATTCCGTTGCGGCTACAGCTTGTCCACTCTTTGTAACTTGTATGTAGATGGTTTCTGATGTCTCTGGGTGTTTTACTTCAAGCAAAAAGTTACCACCAATGATGTCGATAAGTGTGACATTTTCATGACTGATACTTTTCCATTGGTCTCCAAGTTTTCCTACGTCGAAGCCAAAGTCTTTAAACGTCATCTTTTTCACCGTTGTAGCAGCTACCAATACAGCTTCTTGATCACTAATGATGCCATGACCACCGCCATGGGCTGAAACTTGCGCGCTGCCCGTGATAATTACTAATGCTGCTAAAATGCTAATAAGTTGTTTCATGATTACTCCAATTTACTGTTTTAAACCGATAACTTCGAATTCACCTTCGACAATTAATTGAATTGCCACATCCTGGTCCGAGTTATTCTTCCAGTACCAACCGTGCGAACCTGCAAAAGGCGCTGTGAATGAACCTTTCATTTCGGCATTGGTCGCTATAACGTAACTTTCAAAATAACCCGTGGTGTCACCTTCAGGCTCACCATGAAGATCAAAATAAAGTGATTGACCATCAGTCATCCACTCATATTTAAGCTTTGAGTACTTTTCCATATCAAACTTGTACTCAATTCCCCTACCCGCAGGCACTGTGACCTCAATAACTTTGCTTTGAGCATTTGTATCACTGCTTTGCTCAGTCATAGTTTCTGAATTTTCTTCAGTTTGGCTTTGTGATAAGACTGTTAAGCCGAGTTTTTCTCCTATACCCGTTGGATCGATATTGTATTCCGATGGTAGGATTATTGTTACCAGCGCAATTGCTGAAATAACTAAAGCGATAATTGTCGCTTTGAGTAAACTTTTATTACTAACTGTTGGTTGCATAAGATGTCTCTTTAATTAATTTAAATAGTAACCAGTAAGCTGGTAGCCCATTAACATAAATCCAGCACTCATCAATAGTGTATTGGTGGCTATAGAAAAACGTTCATAAGAAGGCAGTTTTCTCCAAGCGTTCATCACCAGAAGGATTATGCCAAGTGCTGCGAACTGCCCTATTTCTACACCAATATTAAAACCAATGATGTTGCTTAATAAACCATCTTCAGGTAATTGGAATTCCTGTAATTTGGTAGCAAGACCAAAACCATGGAATAAACCAAATATTAGTACTGCTAATTGAGTATTTGGCTGTTTTCCAAATAACCGTTTAAAGCCTCCGAGATTATCAAAGCCTTTATAAACCACCGATAAGCCGATAATGGCATCTATGATGTATGGGTTAACATTGATTTCGTTCAATACTCCATAAAGTAAGGTGATGCTGTGGCCAATAGTGAACATCGTGACGTACAGCAGGACATCCTTGCTTTTGTATAAGAAGAAAATGACACCGACCAGGAACAACAAATGGTCATATCCAGTGACCATGTGCTTAGCACCTATATAAAGGAAAGGGATGAACTGCACTCCGGTATTGTTTTCCAGAAAACTACGAGTGCTGTCATTGACACCATGAGCAAATGCATCAATTGATCCAAAGGCTAATATAGCCACAAATATCTTCAAGAATAGAAAGATAAATTTTTTATTCACTGTTTTGCACCTTAATTGGAGTAACGTCTTTGTGTAGTAATTTATAGAGTGCGGGTATTACAAATAGTGTTAAAAGTGTGGATGAAATAATACCACCGATAACGACTGTCGCTAAAGGTCGCTGTACTTCTGAGCCAATTCCAGTATTAAGAGCCATTGGAATAAAGCCCAGAGATGCAACGAGTGCTGTAGTCAATACAGGCCTTAGGCGAGTAAGAGCTCCTTGAAAAATTGCCTGGTCTATTGTTAGACGATCTTTGATTAGCTCTCTGATGAACGAAACCATTACCAGTCCGTTTAATATTGCTATACCCGACAAAGCAATAAAACCGACGGCCGCTGAAATAGAAAATGGAATATCACGAAGCATTAAGGCCGCGACCCCACCAGTTAATGCAAGCGGTACGCCAGAAAAGATAATAAGTGCATCTTTTATAGAACCAAGGGCAAGGATCAGTAAGCCAATAATCATCAGCAGTGTTAATGGCACAACAAGGCTAAGTCGATCTGATGCAGACTGAAGTTTCTGATAAGTACCACCATATTCAATCCAGTACCCAGCAGGAATTTCAACGTCCTTAGTAATAGCCGATTGAATATCTGCAACAAATGAACCTAAATCTCTTCCTCTGACATTGGCGGTGACAACTACCCTTCTCTTGCCATTCTCACGATTAACCTGATTTGCACCAACAACCTTTTTTACAGTTGCTAACTCCTGCAAAGGCAGTACTGTTTTATGATTAATCTGAATAGATAATCGATTCAGGTTATCCATATTAGAACGGCTTTCTTCATTAAGTCGAACCACTATATCTGAACGAATATCACCTTCATAAAACTTACCTGCTACGGTACCACGCATTGCGGTAGCGATTTGTTGTTGAAGCAGTGATTTAGTAATTCCATATTGAGCAAGCTTCCCTGTATCAGGCTCAATTACCAACATAGGAAGTCCAGTAATCTGCTCTACCTGCAAATCGGCAATTCCCTCAACCGAGCCAATTGCCCCTTCAATTTCATCGCCGATTTCAGCCAGTTTCTCTAGGTCGTCACCAAAGACTTTAATCGCAAGTTCTGCTCTTACACCGGCCAACAACTCATTAAAACGCATCTGAATTGGTTGCAAGAATTCGTAACGATTGCCCGGTATCTGGTTAACAAGATCTGATAACTCCTGAACGATCTGAGCTTTTGGTTTATCGGGGTCTGGCCACTCATCGCGAGGTTTCAAGATAATAAAATTATCCGCTACACTCGGTGGAACAGCATCGGTCGCCACATCGGCAGTACCAATTTTCGCAAATACTCTTTCAACTTCAGGCATTTCTTTAATTTTTTCTTCAAGACTTTCTTGCAGCGCAATGGCCTGACTTAATGAGGTACCAGGAATTCGTAATGCATGCATGGCAATATCGCCTTCGTCAAGATTAGGTACAAACTCACTACCCAGTCTTGTCGCCTGGTAACCACTAATTACAACCAGCAGTGCGGCAACAGATAACACTATCCAACGAGCTTTTATGACCCAGCCAAGCGCAGGCTGATAAAGCTTAGAGGCGGCCTGCATAATGTAATTACGCTTTTCTTTTACAGGTTTCTTAAATAATAGTGCTGTAGCAGCTGGTACAAAGGTTATCGATAACAGCATAGCACTTAGCAATGCAATAACCACGGTGATGGCCATTGGATGGAACATCTTCCCTTCAACACCTTCCAATGCAAATATTGGAAGATAAACCGCTGTGATAATGAAAACTCCGAACATTGCCGGGCGGATGACTTCTCTTGTTGCATTGAAAACGATATCAAGACGTTCGCGCAAAGGTAACTGTCCCTGTTGGTGACTATTTTGGCTAAGTCGCCGTAAACAGTTTTCAACAATAATAATGGCGCCATCTACCAACAAACCAAAATCTAAAGCACCAAGACTCATCAGGTTTGCACTGACTCTGGTCTGTACCATTCCGGTAATCGTCATCAGCATTGCAAATGGAATAACCAGAGCAGTTAAAAATGCAGCTCTAATATTTCCCAGCAACAAGAACAAAATAACGATAACGAGCAACGCACCTTCGGTGAGGTTTGTCGTTACCGTTGTAAGTGTCTCATCGACTAACTTAGTTCTATCGTATACTGCAGTTGCAACAACACCATCAGGAAGAGTTTGATTGATTTCTTTCAGTTTTTGACCAACAGCATGTGCAACGGTACGGCTATTCTCACCAATCAGCATGAACACCGTGCTCATAACAACTTCACGGCCATTTTGAGTTGCTGCACCGGTCCTTAATCCGTGCCCTTCTGTTACTGTTGCAACATCCGATACTCTGACACTTGAGCCATTTTTAGTGCTGACCGGAATTGACTCAATTGCCTCCAGTGAATCTACCTGCCCTGGCACTCTAATGAGCCACTGAGCACCACTATTCTCGATAAATCCGGCACCCTGATTGGCGTTATTTTGCTGAATCGCCGAAATAACATCGCTTTGAGTAAGGCTAAAAGACAGCAATTTTTTTGGTTCGAAAGCAACCAGTATTTCTCGCTCATAACCACCAATGGGATTAACTTCAACAACGCCAGGGACTCGCATAAGTTGTGGGCGAATGATCCAATCATGAACCGTTCTTAAGTCCATAGGAGTGATTGGCTCGCCAGAGTCATTAACAGCACCTGGCTCAGCATCAACGGTGAACATAAAGATCTCACCCAGGCCGGTAGCAATAGGACCTAGCTGTGGTTCAACACCTGGTGGCAACTCAGATTTTGCAGAAAGAAGGCGTTCATTAACCAACTGCCTTGCAAAATAGACATCGGTTTCGTCGTTAAAAATAGCAATTACTTGTGACAAGCCGTATCGTGAAACCGAACGCGTATTAGTCAAACCCGGTAGTCCGGCTAAAGCTGTTTCAAGTGGGTATGTTACTCGCTGCTCTACCTCAAGAGGCGTGTAACCAGCTGCTTCTGTATTGATCATGACCTGTACATTAGTAATATCAGGTACTGCATCAATTGGCAGCTTTTTAAAGTTCCATAAACCGAGTCCAGCTAAAGCAAGAACCCCGAGTAATATTAAAAAGTTTCGCTGTATCGAAAAGCGTAAAATTTTATCCAGCATTACTCACTCCTAATGGTCGTGTGATGCGCCGGATTTTTCGATATCGGCTTTGATAATGAAACTATTTTCCGTGACGTACTCTGTGCCAGGCTCTAGCCCACCCAGAACTTCAATCCACTCAGCATCCTGTTCGCCAAGTTCAAGCATTCTAACTTCGTACTGCTCCCCTACTTTCGCATAAACTACTGTAAAGTCTCTAAATGCCTGTAAACCAGTACGTTTTACGGCTAGTTGAACTTCTAGTGTATTAACTTCGATTTGAGCAGTTACAAACTGTCCTTCGCTTAATCCCAGTTCGGTATTGTCAACTTTGACTCGATATACTTTGGCTTGATCGGATCGAGTTTGAGGGAGGCTACTGTCAATAACTGATTTGATCGGAGTGCTCAAACTATTAACACTTAACTCAACCGGTGCATTCAACTTTACTTTTGTCCGATCAGATGGGAAAACCGCTAACTCTGCTATGAGACTGTCAGTAGCAGTTACTTCAATCAATGTCTGCTCATTAGCTTGCTCGCCTTCGCTTGCAAATAGGCCTGTAACCACTCCTGAAAGTGGTGAACGGATAGAGTAAGGACTTAGACTCTCGTTACTTTCAATGGTCAATAAAGTTTGTCCTTTTTCAACACGGGCACCAAGTTCTACGTGAACCTTGCGCACCTCGCCATCGAATCGAGCTTTTAGTTGCCTTTGTGCTCCCGGTGGCCATTTTAACACTCCATATACTTCAATAGTCTGGTGCAATGTTGCAGGGCCAGCGATTTCAGTTTCTATCCCCATTGCATCGGCGACTTTGTCAGCAATCTGAGTTCTTCCCTCAAAATTTTCATACTCCCAACGATACGATTGGCCTTGATGCTTTGCTGAAACCGTAACTAAAAATGAGTGTGGTTCATAAATGACCATATCGCCTCTTAGGTAGTCATTTTCAGGTTTGAAATTGATATCATCCACGACACCGCCTAAGCGTGTAAGTTTGACGTTTAAATCTATTGATTCAGGTGCTAAAGTTTCGCCATCTTTTGTGGCCCATACGCGAAACTCAGGAGGAACTCCCGTTTCAAATATTGAAAGCTCAATTGCAAAACCATCTTGGCGTAACATGCGTCCATTATGAGGCCCTTTTTCTACAACCACTTCTTTTTCAGCAGCCCCAGAAAATGCAAAGGTTTCTGTAGAAAAACAAACCGAAGCCAAAAATAACAAGCCGACTAATATCGATTGATAGGTAAGTTTGTGCATAATTAGTTCTCTATGGTTTCTAATGTAGTGCCAGTCAGACGCTGCAATTCAATATTTTTCAGGTGTAGCATTTTGTAGGCATTGATTAATTCTAAATGAGCGACTAAATAATCCTGATGAATATTGAACCATTGAAGATAGCTTGTGCGCCCTATTTGATAAGCTTTATTAACCTCTTCTTTAGCTTCTTTTAAAAGAGGGATTATTTGTTGCTGATTGACGTTAATGACATGCTTGCTGTGTTCAATTTCTTGTAATAAGACATAAAGCTGAGTGTAAAGCTCTCGCCTTAGGACCTCAGACTCAACTTCATAAATAGATCGCTCAGCTCGCAAAGACTGGATTTTTCCGGCATTGCTGCCACTGCTGCCAAGAGGCACAGAAAAACCAGCAACGATACCTACGTCACTGGTTCTTTCGTAACGTCGTAGGCCTGTAGAAAATTCCCATCTTGGCTCAGCTTCTATACGCGCCAATTCAATTTGTGACTCCAGGACTCGGCTTTTATTAGCAAATGCTAGCAGTCGAGGATGTTCTTTGAGTTTGGCCATAGATTCATTCAGATTATCTATAGCAGGTATTGAAAATAAGTTTCCTTTGGGAGTCATCAACTTAGCTTCTTCACCAAGATTATTCATGAAACGTCTCTGTGTGGCTTTCAACTCATGCTCCAAATCTTCAATCATCAGTTCAGAGCGAGCAACATTCGCTTTCATCTGTATGGTATCGATAGTTGAGCCTTTGCCCCTTTTATTCAGACTGACAATGGACTCATAAGCTTCCTGGGTCTGCTGTAGATTTAGGCGTGCCAGTTTGATTTGCTCTTGAAGTGCTATGTGCTCAACAAAAGTTTTGGCCGTATCAGAAGATAAATCTAATGCTTTAATTTCACGTTCAAAACTAAGCTGTGAAGAGGCTTCCCTCGAAGCTTTAATTCGACTATCAACCAGGTCCCCATCAAGTATCCAGCTTATACCGATGGTAGTCTGAGCAGCATCAAACCCGCTGTAATCACCAGAGCCAAATGCATCTTCAATAGTCACATCGAGCTGTGGCTTTTGGCTCACACCTGCCTGTTTGGTAAGAGCATCAAATTTTTGCTTTTGGTAACGATAGCGGGCCATCTCAGGATGATTATCTAAAGTTACTTGTATAGCTTCTGATAGACCGATCTGATGGCCGACATTTGAAGTTTCTGCTACTGCATTGATACTAAAAAGAGTTAAAAGTGCCGTGAGAAGCATTGTGATATTGAACTTAGTTTTTACTGAAAACCGATTGGCAATCGGTTTGCCAGGCCTGTTCAATGAATTATTAAACGACATAAGTAACCTTAATTAATGGTTGAATAAAGATTCTACGAGGTGATGAGAGGCATCAATTGCGGAAAGCGTTACCAGCATCATTAAAATGATACCGATAATACTCATGCCTTTAGGTAAAACAGTTAGAGCATTAGGTGCAATTAACTGCTCAACACGTAAGCTGATATGCTCACTACCGAAGTGGCAGAAACTTAACTGTGATTTATGCATTTTTTGAAGTCTTGCGACCTTCACCAATGTTGATGCAACATCTACAGCTTTATATGACTTAGAGACTTCCTGATCCGCAATTTGCTCAAGTGCCAAGATATAATTTTGTTTGATCTGAAGTCGTATTTTACTCGGGTAGAAAATAGTCAACAAATTAAAAAGATACTTTGATAAAGCGTCTTTAAAGTCTATGTGTGCCTTCTCATGCTTCAACACAATATTAAGCTCATTTGAGGACAGTTGTTGCTTTAAGCCAATTGTTAAATAACACTTTGGTTTGATAATTCCAGCGACAAATGCAGCGGGACTTTTACTGTCTAATAAAAAGTAGTTTAAATCGTTACAACGTCTACCGGTATGTACACCACTCAATAGATTCAGACTTTTGATGTCAGAGCGCTGACTACGCCACTGTCTGACAGCCAGAAACAGCTTCCATAAAAAATACAGTATAAAACTAACCAGCAAAAAACCATGCCAACTATTGAAGTTAAAAACATAAGCATGGTGCCAATGAGCAATATTATTTAGGATTTCGTGTGAACCTGTAATTGAGAGGTAGAAAAATGCAGTTACAACCAAGCTAAGAATAAAAGGAGATACTACCCATGATAGTAGTAGGTTTTTTCTAGACTGCGGACATAGAGCCATTAGCTTTTTTTTAATTAATAGCCAGCCTATCGATTGAAGCGCGTGAGCTATAAAAAGCCCCATCAAACCGATGCTTGCTAAATTAAAGACTAAGGCCCAGTCACCTATTATCATATAACTCGTTAGCCCCTGGCCTGTCTTTGTTTTTGTATGAGCTGTTCAAGCTCTTCAAGTTGCGAGTCATCGAGATCTGATGATATGGATGAAAATGCGGCGATAAGACTATTTTCACCAGCACGAACAAAGTCACTGGTGACATTATCAATTAACTTTGCAATCAGGTGCTCTCTATCAAGTTTAGCCTTGTAGTAATAGGCTAAACCCTTCTTTTTGCGAGAAAGCAGACCTTTCTTGTAAAGGCGATCAAGAGTGCTCTGAATGGTATTCAAGGTTCCCCCACCACGTTGATTAGACAAAACAACGTGTACCTGCTTCGCATCTGAATCAGGATATTCCCATAAATACTGTAATACTTGCTTTTCGAGCTCGCCTAGAACCATTTTAAGTACTGGTAAAAAAAAGGTTAAGCGATAATTACATGCATAAAACCGATTGTCAATCGGTTTTACAAATAAGCTTATCTCTACACTAAATTTTAATTAAGCGTGACGAACACTACTTCAATTGAGTTTATGAAATAAGTATTGGAATAACTAATCAATAAAAAAGCCCCATTTTAGGGGCTTTCTAGTATATAGACTTAAGGAACTGCTTAGTGCTCATGCGGCTCGTCATGAGAGTGAGTCGCCTCTTCTTCCTTGTCAGTAGGCTCTTTTACTTTAGGCTCTTTGTAATCTCTTGATGATGAATGTGTATGCACCACTTTCCACTGTTCGTTTACTTTGCGGAACAGGAATGTCTGGTAGCCTGATTTATCAAACTCATAGCCCGTTTTGTTGACCTTACCTTTGACTCGTGTGTCAGCAACAGCCCAGGCAAAGTTATTTTCAAAATGGATTTCAATATTTGAGAACTCCAGAGATAAATATTCTAAGGCATCTTTTTCAGGCTCTACATGGTGAGTGACAAGATCATCAAGTCCTTCGTTTTGACCACCAGACTCAACATAGCGTGCCCCCTCAAAATCCAGGAAGTGCTTACGGAATGGAGTACCGTCGCCATTTTCCCAGCCGTATTTAATATCTGCGATAATTGATTTAATAGCAGCGGTGTCATTGTCATCAGCACTGCGTTCATTATGATGGCCATCTGAACTATCATGGTCATGAGCACTTTCTTTTGTGTCAATAGTGCCCTGTGAATCTGCATGCTGCTCATCTTGATCACCATGTCCCTCACCATCAGCGTGTTCATGGTCATGCCCTTCCCCACTTACTTCAGGCAATGACATGACACCAAGGCCATGACGATAAACAAGCTCCCCGCCTTTCATTGCGGTTACTGACACAAGTATTAGAGCAGCAACAAAGAAAATCCCAGCCAAATTTTGCTTTAACTTTGGGACAATGAAGTACAAAGCTGCACCAATGATAAACACAATACTGGTGGCTATTGCCCAGTTTCTGTGGTCAGTCATGGCCAGGTGTGAGGGTGTGTCATGGGCCACACTGTAATAGGCCTGCAAACCGGTGGCTACAGTCGCTAAAACAGCAATAGCACTGAGAACAACCAACCACTTTTGAGTACTTATAAGTGCTGATGAAGCCTTAGAAGAGAATAACCAAATAAACAGCTGTAGAAAACCAGCAATGACTAGGAGTGAAACAGTAAAGTGAACAAATATTGGATGCCAATTTGGTATTATTTCAAACATATTACTCCCCGATTAAATATTGAAGTTATATAATTATTGAACAGTCTTTGATACTAGCATTAAAACAGCTTTTAGGTTCTTAATCGATATTAAATCAAAAATCATCCCAATAGGGTCTGTCTCCAAAGAAAGATTGCAAATGGTCGATAAAACTTCGAACTTTTGCGGAGAGATATTTGCGGTGTGGATATACTGCGTATAATCCGAGCGGATCCTGCTTATACTGTGTAAGAATCGGCTTTAATTTCCCTTGAGCAATATAGGGGCCCACTATAAAAGTAGGTTGCAAGACAATTCCTGCTCCTGCAACGGCAGCCTTGGTCAGAACCTCACCATTGTTAGCTACGATGCTGCCTTTCTGTTTATTGAGGATTAGCCCTTTATTCTTAGTGGACACCAGCGCGGGTAAATCCTCATTTCGATAACTGTAATGCAGGTATCTGTGCCCTTGTAGATCTTCTAAGCTTTGCGGCTCTCCATGTTTTGCCAGATAATCAGGTGATGCACACATCATCAGGTTAATTGGCGAAATCTTTCGTGCTATTAGCGACGAACTCTCTAATTGACCAATGCGAATGGCTAAATCAAATCCCTCTTCTACAATATCAACTTTTCTGTCGTTCAGTTGAAGATCAATGGTAACCGCCTGGTATTGCTGCTGAAAATCTGCCAGTGGTTTTCCCAAATGCAAAGTAGAGAATGACATTGGCGCGCTGATTCTCAGTCGACCCTTTGGCTCATCGCCCTGCTCTTTTATCGAGCCCTCAAGCGCATCAATATCCGATAGAATTTGCTGCGCTCTTTCCAGGTAAGCCAGTCCAGCCTCGGTTACAGTTACGCTGCGCGTGGTTCTTTGTAAAAGACGTACCTTAAGTTCAGATTCCAGTTGCGATACATATTTACTGATAAGCTGGGTTGAAGCTCCCAATTTTTCAGCCGCAGATGTAAAAGAGCCCTGTTGTGCTACTGCTATAAAGGCCTGCATTAAATCAAGTTTATCCATACCACCTCAATTTTATAAACATATTGTTGATAATAACTCAACAAATATAGCATTTATCGTCATTATTTATAAGAGTAATATGGATTCGTCAACTTAATCAGGTCTTTTGGAGAGTAATTATGAAA
>NZ_JABURJ010000080.1 GCF_014762745.1 Kangiella sp. | reverse complement strand
ATTAAAGCGCAACAGTGTGGAGAGAAAAGAAGTTGAAAAAGGCCGGTTATGGATAAATCTGGCAGAAAAAAGGCAGGGAGGGGGTTAGTCTGGCGACTGGGTTTTAGCTAGTAAGTCCTGTCATTCACCACGGGCACTTCCTACGGTCGCCCGCGAAGGAGGGTGACCAAAGGGAATGCCCTTGGGTAAATCCATTATCTTTTATTCATTCCTATACTTACTATTTCGCTACTCAACGAGCCCCTTTTCTTTGCTTGTCCAAAGAAAAGGGACGAAAAGAAAAGACACCCCGTGATTGAGATTTCGCGTCGCGAAATTACCTTCGTATCCGCCAAGCCACTTAACGCACCGTAAAATACGTTCCATCCCTGGCCCGAATTTTACTATTCAAAACGTCCTGTTTTGAATTGCTATGTCTTGGCTACTACTCAGCTCAATCAAAGGGGGTTATTGGTGCTAGCTTGAAAATTCTGATAAGAAAATAGCCATCAATTGTATATCGGTACTACTCGCTCTTCGGTTTTAAATACAAATCAAAAGTCACAGGGACAACGCGGTCGATGCTGCGTAAGCCTGCAAGTGACTTTAATTTATCAACGCCTTTATCCAGCTTGAGGCTGCTGACTTCTATGATTACTGGGCTAGCCGAGGTGACGCGAAGTTGGTCGTCAGGCAGGGTTTGGATGGTGACGGGGGCTGTGATATCTACTGTTTCGTTGCCAAGCTGGATAGCTGCTTCCAGGGTGTGCTGCGAGCTAGTACCGGCTTTTTGCTCTTTAAGCTGTTCTAAATCAAAGCTGCCATTGACGATAAAGGCGACGTTGGTTTCGCTATTAAACAGATGCTCTTTCATGCGCTGATCACGGATCTCAATACCGGTATTGACGCTATCGAGCAAAATCTCCAACGCGAATTGACCATTACCGCTAAGGTGGCCTTTGAGGGTTTCGAAAGTGCTGACTTCGCCAATGGCGTTATTTTTTACTGAGACGAAATGTAGCTGGGAGGCATCATTATCGATGGTCCATTCTTTGTTTTCTGAGGCAATGGCAGGGCCTGCCTGTAGGGCAAAAAAGGCGCTTAAGGTAATGATTGCTTTAGCGAATAAAGCTTTAGACATACGGTTCTCCTATCCAATTTGAGGATTTGGTTACTAGTCATAAGTGCCACAATGGTATGGCATGCCCAACAATCTATCAAATTAGATGTGAAAAAAATCTGGAGTTTTCAGCAAAAAAGGATTAATTTTGCGCACTTTGATGCCTAACTTTTAAACAGTTAGGGTGACTCTGATATAGGTGGACCAGACAGACGATGAATATAGTGGTTCTAGGGGTTATTTTCTTTGTTCTTATCCAGTTTGCGGTGGGGCTGTGGGCGTCACGCAAACCGAAGAATGAAACCGATTTTCTATTGGCAGGCCGGCGTTTAAATCCCAGTCTGGCGGTATTTACTATTTTCGCGACCTGGTTTGGCGCTGAAACCTGTATCGGAGCGGCTTCCTCGATTTATGAGAATGGTTTGTCGGGCGGTACCGCTGACCCCTTTGGCTTCTCGCTGTGTTTGCTGTTTATGGGGTTTGTTTTCGCCAGACCTTTATGGAAACGCAAATTCATTACTTTCGCCGACTTGTTCAAGCAGCGCTATTCGGTGCGTATTGAGAAGCTGGTGGTGATTATTTTAGTGCCAGCCTCAATGTTGTGGGCTGCAGCACAGATTCGCGCTTTTGGGCAGATCCTGTCGTCGCTTTCGGGTTTGCAGGTTGAATACGCCATTACCATCGCAGCATCAGTGGTCATCATTTACACCATGCTCGGCGGTCTGCTGGCAGTTGCGGTCACAGACGTGATTCAGGCGGGCTTTCTGATTCTTGGTCTGGTGCTATTGGGCGTGTTTGTGTTTGCCAGTGGCGATCCGAACGCCAGCCTTAGCACCGTCGATGCTGCTCGTTTTAGCTTTGTGTCAGAAGATTCTACGCTACTGCAAAAATTCGAAGCCTGGTCGATTCCGATTTTTGGTTCCGTGCTAACCCAGGAGCTGATTACTCGAGTGCTGGCCTGTCGCAGTGCCGAAGAAGCGCGTAGCTCGACGCTGAAGGGCGGAACCCTATATTTGCTGGTGGGTTTGATTCCAGTGTATTTAGGCCTGGTTGGTTTAAATCTGATGCCAAACCTCACCGACTCTGAGCAGCTATTACCAGAACTGGCAAAAACCTATTTGCCGACTGTGCTCTACATTATTTTTGCTGGCGCACTGGTATCTGCGATTCTATCAACGGTGGATAGTGCCTTATTGGCTTCCAGTTCATTGATTTCGCACAACATCGTGGTGCCATTAAGCAAGCGCAACCATGAGGTCAGCGAGCGTCAGAAAGTGCTATTTGCCCGGATTGGCATTGTGATACTTGGCAGTCTGGCGTATTACATTGCGCTACACGCCAAAGGGGTATACGACCTGGTGGTGACAGCTTCGGCATTTGGTAGCGCCGGTGTCTTTGTTGTGGGTACTTTTGGCCTGTTCACACGCTTCGGTGGTGAAGTTACCGCAGGTTTGACCTTGGTCAGCGCAGCGACGGTGTGGATTCTGGGAGAATTCGTATTCGGCTGGGCGACTCCATTCTTTATCTCGCTATTAACCGGCTTCGGCGTCTACATTGTCGCGGCCTTAATAG
>NZ_JABURJ010000077.1 GCF_014762745.1 Kangiella sp. | reverse complement strand
AAACTGTTACCCATGTTTGTGGACTAAAGTGTTACCTATGTTTATAACTCATACCACACCCCGTGATTGAGGTTTCGCTTCGCTCAACTGCCCTCGTATCCGCCAAGCCATTTAACGCACCGTAAAATACGTTCCATCCCTGGCCCGAATTTTACTATTCAAAACGTCCTGTTTTGAATTGCTATGTCTTGTCTTCTTCTCAGCTCAATCAAAGGGGGGATTGGGTGCTTAATTGTTAGTTATATCTTTAATTCAAATTCGGTTAGTCTTCATGCGGTGATGGATAGTCAATGTTGATTATCCAGAATAACTTTTCACCATCTGGTAGTCTTAGTTTCACTTCATCATCAATCTGTTTTTTCAGTAGCGCGCGCGCCATCGGTGAGTCGATGCTGATGTAGTGTGGCTTGTGGTCAAATTCGTCGGAGCCCACCAGGCGGTACATTATTTCCTGACCATTCTCATCTTCTAGAGTCACTTGTGCGCCAAAGAAGACTTTGTCTTTCTCTTGCGGGGTGTGCTCTATCACTCTGAGTTCGGCTGTGCGTTTTTGCAGGTAACGAACACGGCGATCAATTTCGCGCAGTTGTTTCTTGCGGTAAATGTATTCAGCGTTTTCGCTGCGATCACCTTCTGCGGCGGCGGCATTGATGGCGCGGGTGACTTCAGGGCGCAGGGTTTTCCATAAATAGGCAAGTTCATTGCGCAGGCGCACCGCACCGGCGGCAGTGATTAAGTTGGATCGTTGCATGGTTAATGTTAGTTAGGTTGATCGTCTTCTTTGGTTTCAGTGGCGTCTTTTAATTGTTGATCAAGATTGTCCACGCGCTTTTGCATTTCCTCTTCAACCTGTCTGGCTTTATCAAGCTGTTGATTTTTGTAGTCTGACAGTAGCTTGTCTGATTCCTTCTCTTCGTTTGAGCAGGCGCTTAAAGCGACAAGGATCAATAGTATTGAAAAGTATTTGTACATAGTAGAACTCCGATGAATCCAAGTGTGTCTAATGATAGCGCAGATGCAGCTAACAAGTCTTGAGCCTTTGCCCAATATGCTCAGATTAGGGAAT
Source organism: Kangiella sp. (assembly GCF_014762745.1). Lineage (GTDB taxonomy): Bacteria > Pseudomonadota > Gammaproteobacteria > Enterobacterales > Kangiellaceae > Kangiella. The sequence goes on along the minus strand of NZ_JABURJ010000077.1, from coordinate 16,252 downwards.
TTAGTATCTGTCTATTATAATTCTCTGATATACCTATTTTCCGAGATACTTATGGCTGCTGCGAATTTTAACCAACAGATTATGGCACCTCTGAGCTGGGCGCGAGGCGTTGCTTTGTTATTGCAGGCGCTATACCTGTTCTGGCTTCAGCAGTTGCCTTCACCGGTTATCTGGGTGATTCTGTCTGCTCAGGCCATGATATTGCTCCATACTCTGGTAGCCAGCCGCGGCTCAGTCAGTGAGCTGGGTATTTTTATCGCCCTGTTATTTGATGCCTTATTATTAATTGCTTATGTCTATCTTACTGGAGGAATCGCTAACCCTCTGGTCTCGCTGTTACTGCTGCCGGTAGCAACCGCTTCTTTGATGCTCAGGCCACGCTACGCATTAAGCTTACTAGTGGTTTCCATAGCCGGTTATAGCCTGTTACTCAGTCAGGTTTCGGAACATCAGGCCCATCATAGTTTCAACTCTCATCTGGTCGGGATGTGGCTGGTGTTTATCGCAAGTGCCATACTGCTCTATTACCTGGTGGTGCGATTAGTGGCCGCCACTCGTGCGCAACAGCTTGAGCTGGAGCAGCAGAAGCAACGCCAGTTGCGCGATGACTATTTGCTGGCATTGGGGGTTTCGGCGGCTGATGCAGCGCATCAATTAAATACTCCTTTATCCAGCATGGCAGTAATACTTGATGATATGCCCGAATCGGATGATAAAAAGTTAATGGAGCAGCAGATCCGTCGATGCCAGAAGATTACGCAGAATATTCAGCAACAGTTCGAACAATTAAAGCAGCGCCAGTATCAAACGCTTTCGGTAGGTGACCTGTTAAGTCAGGTCACTTCCAGCTTCCGACTACTTCACCCGGAAGTCAGTCTGGAACTGGATACTCAAGCTGGCTGTAGCAGTAGCCAGTATCAGTTAAACAGTCACCTCGGCTTTATCAGCGCCTTGCTTAATATCATGGATAATGCGGCCAAGGCTTCACAGCTAAATCAACAGTCACATATCAGGTTAGCTTGTGAGATTGACAGGAACGAGAGTCAACAGCCGTACCTCACTCTGCGAATTTTTGATTTTGGCGATGGGCTCGCCGAGCAGCAGTTAGAGAACTATGGTTATGTGCCTAACCTTAACTCACAGCAGGGGATGGGTACCGGTAGCCTGATCTCCAGCGCCAGTATTGAATTGATGGATGGCACCATTGAGATAGCAAATCATGGCAAAGGTGCTGTGGTGACAGTAAGTTTGCCTATTCAGTGGCAAGCATCAGCGGATAACGGATATTAGATTATGACGACTCATCTGCTATTGATTGAGGATGATGCGGTGTTTGCTCAGGTATTGCAAAACTCGTTACAAAACCGCGGCATCAACTGCACGCATGTCAGTACCCTTGAGCAGGCATCAGCTGCGGAACTGCCTGGAGATTTCGATTCCATAGTACTCGATTTGTATCTGGACGGTGAGTCAGGACTAAACATCTTGCCACAACTGCGCCAGCGCTATCCGCAGGCCAGTATTCTGGTGCTGACTGGCTATGCCAGCATAGCAACCACGGTACAGGCGATGAAACTTGGCGCTGATAATTACCTGCCGAAACCTGCCAATGCCACCCAGATCCTCAATGCCCTGACTCAAGAGTCAATTGAATTAACTGAACCTAGCCAGCAGAAGAGTGTAGAGCAACCGGAAGCTGAGTGTGATGCGCAGCAGGATATCCTGTCGGTTGAACGTCTGCAATGGGAGCATATTCAGACGGTATTGGCCCAGCATCAGGGTAACATTTCAGCTACCGCCAGAGCCCTGGGCATGCATCGAAGGACTTTACAGAGGAAATTGTCAAAAAAACCCAAAAATAAATAGTAACGAAGTTGATAATCGTTCTCATTTAGATCTATAATGCGCGCGTTGTTCACTTACAAACACATTACAGGGTATAACAATGCAACCTCGTTTCTCTTTCAGCGCATTAACTGTTGCTATCACAGTGGCGCTTACAGCATCTCAAACAACGCTAGCTGACGACCTTAAAAAAGGTGATCAAGTCGAAACTATCAAAATTATTGGCGACAGCCAGGCTGCACAAAAAGTGCCGGGTTCGGCGCACGTGGTTTCAGAAACTGAACTGGAAGAATTCAAATACACCGATGTTAACCGCGCTTTACAGCAGATTCCGGGTGTTTACATCCAGCTCGAAGATGGTTTGGGTTTACGCCCTAACATCGGTATTCGTGGTACAGGAACGGGGCGCTCAGGGCGAATTACCCTGATGGAAGATGGCGTTTTGATTGCACCAGCACCTTATTCAGCCTCGTCAGCATATTACTTCCCAACATTTGATCGCATCACTGGCATAGAAGTATTGAAAGGCCCTGCGGCCATCAAGTATGGCCCATTCACTGTGGGTGGTGCAGTAAATTTGATTTCTCGTCAGATTCCGGTCGATGCTCAGGGCCAGTTGAAACTTGAGCTTGGCGAGAATAACGAGCGTCGTGCATACGCTTATTATGGCGACAGCAGCGATAATTTTGGTTACTTGCTTGAAGCTAATAAGCACGTCACCGATGGCTTTAAAACCATTGATCGTCACGGTGATGAAACTGGCTTCGATAAAGATGATTATGTTGCCAAGTTTCGTTTTAATTCAGATTACTCAGCGGATGTTTATCAGCAACTGGACATCAAAATTCAGCACTCAACTGAAGATTCAGACCAGTCTTACCTCGGTTTGACTGATGCTGACTTTGCCGCTAATCCTTATCGCATGTATGGCGTTTCAGCGCTGGATAATTTTGACGGCGAGCACGACCAATATGTATTGAGCTACTACGCAGACTTAACGGATAGTTTTGACTTGCGTGTGACAGCCTATCGCAATGAAATGGCCCGTAACTGGTTCAAAACCGGTGGCTTCTTCATGGATGATCCTTTAAACCCAGGTTCATCGACTCGTTACAGCTGGTCAAGTGTTGTCAATGAAATCAATACAGGTGGCAGCAACGCAGCTTACTTCCAGTCGATTCTGGATGGTGCTGATGCGCCGAATGATCGCATTGAGCTAACGGATGGTAATCGTGCTTACTTGAGCGAAGGTATTCAAGCCAGCTTTGAGTGGGATTTCACCGTAGGCGAAGCACAGCATGACTTGCAATTAGGTTTGCGTGTACATGAAGATGAAGAAGATCGTTTCCAGCGTAACAGTTACTACATTCAGCAAGATGGCACTTTAGTTTTAGACCAGGCTGATGACTGGGGTACAGCTGGTAACCGTGTCTCTTCAGCAGAAGCTAATTCTTACTACCTGATCGATACCATTACTTATGGTGACTGGATCTTTACGCCAGGCGTTCGCTACGAAGATGTGGATTTAAAGCGCGAAGACTGGGCTAATGCAACTGACCGCAGTGCAGCGCCAAGTGTGCGTACGAACAGTGCTTCAGAAGTATTGCCCGGATTTGGTGCCTTATGGTTATTGAGCGATAACACCAGTCTATTGTTTGGTGTGAATAAAGGTTTTGCTCCTCCAGGAAACAGCCCAACTGACAAGCCAGAAGAAAGCTGGAACTATGAAATGGGTGTGCGTTTTGCTGGCGAGAGCTACAACAGCGAATTGATTGCCTTCTACAGTGATTACGACAATCTATTGGGCGAATGTACTCTATCAAACAGTGGTTGTAGCATTGATGAACTTGGTGATCGTTTTAACGGTGGTGAAGCTGAGGTTAAAGGTCTTGAGTTGCGTATCGTGGGCAAGTTCGCCGAAAACTGGTTAGGTAGCTTCAGCTACACCTACACTGACACCGAGTTTGCTTCGACTTTTGACAGTAATGTCTGGGGCCCGGTGGAAAATGGTCAGCCAATTCCATACATTCCTGAGAACCAGATGCAACTGTCTGTTGGCTATGACAACTCAGAGTGGAATCTTTTCACTAACCTGAACTATGTCGATGGTACTTGTACTAAACCAGCCTGTGGCGTCTTTCAGCAAACTGACGACCGCTTCATCGTTGATTTAGCATCCGAGTTTGATATCAACGACAGCACCAGCATCTATGCAACCATTGATAATTTATTCGATGATGACTCAATCGTTGCTCGCGAACCTTATGGTGCACGTCCTGATAAACCAAGAACGGCACGAGTTGGTGTTAAATTTAACTTCTAAGCGCTCACTGCTATAGCTATAGGAAGTTACAATAACAATAACGATGTTAGTCTCTCCCTGGGTTCACACTTAACCTCAAAGGTCAACAGACCCTCCGAGTGGTTAAATTGAGCCAAATGATACAAGCCCGCTTCGGCGGGCTTTTTTTATGTCCAGCATGTTAAAGTCCTGTTTTTTTAAGTAGGAAGCAAACTGGGTTATGATAGTCGGGTGATGATAACTTTTAATGGCATCTATAATGGCACTATCAAAACCGCAACAGCGTAAACCTATTCATTACCGGCATATTCAGTGTAATGGCTATCTAAGAGAAGATGGTCTGTGGGATATTGAGGCGCACCTGACTGATGATAAGGGTTATCCTTTTCCGACCTTGCAACGAGGCGTATTACAACCTGGTGAACTAGTCCATGAACTGTGGCTTCGATTGACGCTGGATAATCACCTGGTGATCCAGGATGTTGAAGCTTCAATGCCGATTACACCGTTTCGGATTTGTTCGCAGATAGAGACTAATTATAAACGCTTGATTGGTTTGCAAATTGGCCGTGGCTGGACGCAGAAGGCAAAAGACTTGGTGGGTGGTGTAGAAGGCTGCTCGCACCTGTTAGAATTATTGAGACCGATGGCAACAACGGCTATTCAGACCATTTACCCTTACATGAATTTTTCTGAGGATGGTCGTTTTCCGATTAGTGATAATGTGTTGAATTCTTGCCATAGCTTTTCGGACAGCAATGAAATTATTAAAGAGTTCTGGCCAGAGAAATATCGTGGGCAGCAGTTAAATATTAATGAGGTAGAAGATGAGTAGTATCGACTGGGTTACCAAGTACATCGAAATTTTTGACCGGATTGAAGAACGCATGGTTGAACTTGAGTTGTGGTCGGAGTCGCATCCAGAACATCACAAACTGCAAAGTAGCATGCCGTTCTGTGTCGATACCTTGCAACTGGAAGAATGGATTCAGTTTGTGTTTCTGCCAAAAATGCGTGAGTATGTAGAGGAAGAGCGTTTGCCGCCAGGGCCAGCTCAGATCACTCCAATGGCTGAAGAAGTCTATAAGGATCAGCCAGAATTAAAATCGTTAATAGAGTTACTCAGAAAGTTTGATGAAATTTCGCACTTAAGCCATCTGCATTAAAAAGTAGGTGAATCATGATCAATGATAAAAAGATTGCTCATTTTAAAAGTGAGCTGTTACAGATCGAACAGGAACTGGTCGAGGCTTTGGGTTTGGCTGAAGAGGTCAATGAAAAAGTTGAGCTGGATCAGGCGCGTTTTGGTCGTGTGTCTCGAGGCTCTGCCTTGATGGATCAGGCCATGTCGGAAGCAGGTGTTGAGCGTGATAAGCAGCGACTGGTTGCGGTAAGAAAAGCGCTTAAGCGAATTGAAGAGGAACAATATGGTTTCTGTCTTGAATGTGATGAACCAATCAGTGAGAAGCGACTGGAAGTCGCGCCTGAGACTGAGCTGTGCCTCGATTGCCAGGCTTATAAGGAAGAGCGTTTACGTCATCAGGAATAATAGTGGTATCAGCGGAAAAATTCCTCGGCTGAAATATCGCTATCATCATCAGCATGTGGTGACCAGAAACTGTCAGCGGTAACCTTCCCTTTTATAAATTGCACTCCTTCCTTTTTAAGTCGGTTTAACTGTTCTGTGTAATAAGGACTGTCTGAATTGAAAGCAATGCGCCCATCTGAACCAATCACACGAAACCAAGGCAGCTCAAGATCGCTATGAGCCAGGCCAAGTGCTTTACTGACATGCCGTGCGTGACGCGGAAAGCCTGCCAACTTGGCAATATGGCCGTAGCTACTGACTTTTCCCTGAGGAATCTGCTTAACCCAATAATACACTTGCTGACGAAAATGCTGCATCCTATCCTTGCTGTTGGAAGATGTCGTCGGCTGCTGTCTGTCATCGGAATTATCAGTCATATCAATACCTTGATCTGTATCAGAGCTTGAATTTAATAGCACAAAAGTGGTTTGATTATATCCACTTTGAGGAATATAGTGGAAATTATCAGACCCTGATGTCAAAACATCAAGAAGAGGAGGTAGCAATGGTAACGCTGATGGAATTAATTTTTGGCAACGAAAAGATGCCAATGGATCAAAGACCATTGCAGGAAATTGGGATTCAACTGAGCTTACATCAGGATCAGTTGCATAGAGTTATGGAGCTGTATCTGAACGCATTGCAACAAGGTTTGAAAGACAATGTCAGTTACGGTGGTTTGGATGCTTTGATGGATGCGCTGGCTCGCAACGAGAGCGAGGAATTTTTAAAATATCCACACCAGATCATCGAGTCAAAAGCGATTGATAATGGTAACTATATTCTTGGACATGTGCTAAAGGAGAAGGACGTTAGCCGCGATCTGGCAACCAATGTTTCTCATCGCACCGGCATTGAGCAGGATACACTGGAAATTCTCCTGCCGATAACCGCAACTTTAATGATGGGCCGACTCGGTTTATATCTTGATGAGGTAGATGATAAGAAAAAACGCGAAACCTTGCTGGATATTTTGCAGATCGAAGAGGGCACCAATTTACGCGAAATGATTCTGCAAAAGCAAAAAGAGCTTTATGGAAAAAGAGGCTAGCCTTAAAGCTCCCTGTTCCTGATTCCCATCTTTAGGAAATAGCCTAAGTCCTTGTCTTATAGGTTTTTTGAGCAGTAAATTAACATTCTTTGGTTCTTATCTATCCACTACTGTTTCATAAATGGAACAGCCCAAACCTCTCCAACTATCTGATTTTTAATAGCTTTAATGGCGCTAGCAATACGCTGTGTTATATCTGGAACAGAAGCCATTGATAGCTCGCCGCGGACTTTTCGCGACGACTCATCTTTTTCTTACTTATGAAGTAGTTAGCCTGCTTGGCACGATCCTTGCTTGATAGATAGTGTCTGACCTGGAATCGACAACGTCGACTACTGGAAGGTCGGTATTCATAGGATCAAAAAGGAGGATTTACTATGAACATTAAACGATGGGCGCTTGCCTGTTCCATGGCATTATTCTCAGCAACCAGTGCGTATGCATTAGACCCTGCGGATAGTGTTGAACTGGATGGTAATGCAATTAAAAACTCAAGTCTGGATGATTGGCAAAATATCAATTTAGGCGTCAGTTCTGCTGCGGTTGCAACCGGAGTTATCAGTGACGATCCGCCTGCAACGATTTTCTGGAAAGGCGGCTCAAAGGATACCGAGGATGTCACTCAGTGGTGGTATAAGGATGGCGCTGTTCCGGATAAAGATGATTTAAGGAATGGTTACGCAGCCGCTTATTTCCTTCCCAAAATGGGCGGCGGAAATGACCTGGTCTTTTATTTCGGAGCAGAGCGTTATGCCAATAATGGTGATGCCATTATGGGGTTCTGGTTCTTCCAGGATCAGGTTGGCCCGAATGGTAACAACCAATTTACCGGTCAGCATAAAGAGAATGACTTATTCATTGTAATGGAATATCCACAGGGCACTAATGCACAACCTTTTGTGCAGGTCATGCGCTGGGTAGATTCTGGAGGTGATGTTGATACCAATCTGGATTTACTCTATTCATCAGGTGATGCCGGCTCTAAATGTAATACGGCAACAGATTCGGGAATAGCCTGTGCGATTACCAATGACAACCAGGAGTTAGCAGGGGTGGCTAACGGTTTGTGGCCTTATGTGAACAAATCGGGAATCCCTGATGTTTATCCTAATGAGTCACTGTTTGAAGGACGGTTAAACGTGACTCAAGCTCTGTTGAATGCAGGGGTAAGCGAAGCTCCATGTTTCAGTAGCTTCCTGATTGAAACTCGCTCTTCTCGCTCCGAGACTGCACAGTTGAAAGACTTCCTCGGTGGTCAGTTCCCATTATGTAGTATTGAAGTGGCTAAAACCTGTAGCGCTTCTGCCTTAACTGCCGACAACAAGTTTACCATTGATTACACCATCAGCCTGACCAATACAGGAGTGGGTAGCATTGGTGCCGGTGAAGTCATCACCATTGATGATCAACCTAGTGATGGTAGTGCATTCCAGTTGACTCCTGCGGTCAGTAGTTTGACCGGTGGTGCTGATGGTTGGGCACCAAACGAAGTGCTACAAGTGACAGGTCAGTATGTATCTGATGTTAACGGTGGCATGAATACCGTGGATGCTTCCGTTACATTTGGCAGCTCCAGCATTACGGCAGATCAATATACAGCCGGTTGTGATTCGCTCTCTCTCTCTCCAGCGATCTCAATCAGTAAACAATGTGATCTGTCATTAACTCAAACAGGTAATCTGGTAGCCGTACAAAAAGACTATTCGGTGGATGTCTGTAACACCGGTGATACACCGCTTGATGTGATCTTAACGGATAACAAGGATTTGGCATTGAACGAGAGCTTCTCGCTCGACTTCCCAAAAACCTGTCTGATTGATGTTGATTGTGGTGCAGGTTATACCTGTAATGAAGGCGGTTTCTGTGAAGATGGCGATGGTTTCCTTGAAGGTAACTTCGGAGGAAAAGTCTGCGAAACTCGAACAGGAACTTATCTACCATCAGAACTGCCAGTCGGCAGTGATGGCAACTTAACTAACCAGGCTTCGGTCTCAGCAACGTCTCCAGTTGCAGCCCCTGGTGATATCGGCTCTGCATCGAATCCTATTCAGGATTCCGATTCAGCAACCTGTGACTTGTGCCCTCTACCTCAACCAGAGGAGTAGGATTCCAGGCGCAGCACAACGGGGGCTTCGGCCCCCGTTTCTTTTAGATCAAAAAATTGAATCGCAAAGGTCAACACGCTCTAGTTAGCGTTATTTATTTTTGCCGCCACCGTTACCACCGCCTTTACCCCCTCCTGTTGTGTTATCCGAGTTATCACCGTCATTAGTGCTACTCTCAAGACCGATCTGAACCGTTGCCGTTGCGGTGAGCTGTCCATCACTGATGGTGTAGCTGAAACTATCGCTGTCTTTAAAAGGTTTTTCCGGAATATAGGTCATGCTGTTATCAGCATTTAAAATAACCTCACCTTTCGATCCTTGCTCAACTCCAATGATGGTGAGCAAATCTCCATCAGGATCATAATCATTATTCAATGGAGAAAAGGTCACGCTTGTTTTACTCGGTAACAGTACAGTGTCATTGGTGGCAATCGGAGCTGTATTGCGGATCACGGTTTGTTCTTCCACCGTAACAAAAGCAGCATGTTGATCGCTTTGTGCTGTCTGCCCATGCGAGACTTCACTGCTTATTACATATTCGCCAGCAGGTGCATTGCTATCAACCGTAAGCGATAAGCTGACTTCCTGACTTGCACCCGGTGCAAGAGTTACACTCGAATAATTAAAGTCACCACTGATATAACTATCCATGCTTGAAGATAGATTAAAGTTCGAAGAGCTACATTCAGAACTATCCTGATTGGTGACCTTATAAAACAACTCAAGGTTACTGCCCGCACTGGTTGCTATGGACGAGCTACTGAGTGGCTCAATGATTGGAGCCTGATTCTGACACACTGCCGGAGCTTTACCGTAATTAACTTCAACAACTGCGCTGCCTGCATCGCTTGCCATTAGACTAATACTGACATCATTGGCAGAGTCATGAAACGTCTGGCCCGGTTGTAAGCTGATATCAGTCCAGCTTAATGTTTCAGGCGTGGTATCTAACAGGTAACTGTCATTAGGTGCATTATCGGTACCTTCACGCAAACGTACACCAGTTAAAAACTGTGGATAGTTATCGGCAAGGTGTGCGTCAAAGCCAATCGCCTGACGGTATTCAATGTAATACCATTCGTTGTCACCGCTGGTCTTGGTCTGTTTGAAAATTTTTGCCACCTTGGTGTCGGAATCATTGCTTTCCAATGGAGACAATACGACCTGGCCGTTTTGGGTCAGGGTTTCAACTTTGTTCGTCATCCAGCCCAGCTGCTCTTTTTGGAAAGCATTAAAATGATTGGTTTCGCGAGCGTTACCCATGCCACTGATGTAGTCGCCATAATCTCCGACGGCACAACCTGAGTCGGCTGTAACCTGAGTACCGCAATCTTTACTATGAGCATGATAAAGCCCAAGATTGTGGCCCAGCTCATGGTGAATCACATCCGATTCAAAACGTTTAATCCATGAAAGCGAACCCTGCACATTGGCTTTACCAGACCATGTGCAGTTTGGATGGGTCGGAATCACGTACATCACATGATCATAATTCGCTGGCTCATAGCCACGCTGACGGATAATGTTATCGGCAGCATTGCTGATAGCGTAGGTATCACAGCTGCTGACATCCACATCAACAGTGATGGGTTCCAGCGCCTGGCCGGTTAGTCCGAACTGTTGATAGGAACTTTCCAGGAAATAGTTATGCGCCGTGTTAAACAGCGCATCGTGTAATTGAGCAGAAGTAAAACGCACAATGGGGTTGATGGCAAAATTCACTTCTGCGACTAATAGCTGATGAGTGCCAAGAGCCTGATTTGACTCGGTGGTTGCGTTGATGGATGAAGTAGTTGACTCATCAAGCAGTAAGCTGACCGAGTCTGACGAGGCTTTTAATTTGCCCTTATCAAGCTGGCCGTGGATTCTAACTTTCTGATTGGAAGCCAGCCAATGAGGCACTTTATCGAAAACCACTTCAGTGGCCTTACCCTGACTGTTGACTAGTCGGTAAGACAACTCACTTCGCTTATTGGCAAAGTCGTCTTCAATGTTGATAGTGATGGTTCCTTCCACGACATTATCCTTTGCATAGCTCCCTGCACAAAATAAAAACGCAAAGAAGCCCGCAGACGCTAACGCGCCTTTTAAAAGATAATTCATGATTAACCTCTTGTTGGTAGTTGGATAGGATGGTTCACGGGGCCAATCTTAGAAAAGTCATGTGTAAAAAGAAATGACACAATCGAACAATTGATTGAATTTTGTACAAAGTGAGAGCTGGCCTGAAACAGGCTTGTGATGGTTAAGACGTTTTTACCAATTATGTTACATAGGGATGTTGTGTTTATTTAACAGCCGATAGAGGCTGGTTCTGGAAATGCCTAAATTTTTTGCGGCAAGAGTATGGTTATAGCCGGATTTTTCTATCGACAGAATCAATGTTTCCTTCTCCGCTTTATCTTTGGCTTCCTTAAGGCTAACGACATTCTGATGATTACTGAAGGATAAATCCATGTGCTTCTCAGTGATTAAATTGCCTTCTGATAAAATGACAGCGCGACGGATTCTATTCATCAGTTCGCGCACATTGCCAGGCCAGCGATATTGGTTCATGGCATTAAGACAACGCTGGGTAAAGGTCTTATGCATGTGTCCTTCACAGAACTGACTTAAAAAATGATTGGCCAGTTGTGGAATATCCTGACGACGGTGACGCAAGGCTGGCATGTGCAGGGTAAGCACATTAATGCGATGAAACAGGTCTTCGCGAAAATGACCTTCTTCAACGGCTCGCTCGAGATTGACATTGGTGGCTACGATGATGCGGCAGTCGACGGTAATGCTTTTAACGCTACCCAATCGCTCGATTTGATTAAGTTCCAGAAAGCGCAATAAATTAACTTGAAGATTAAGTGGCAGATCACCGATTTCGTCAAGAAACACAGTGCCGCCATCTGCTGCTTCGATGCGGCCAATTTTTTTAGAGTCCGCATTGGTAAAGGCTCCTTTCTCGTGGCCGAATAATTCTGAATAAAATAAAGTCTCGGGAATAGCGGCGCAATTAATGGCAATAAAAGGGCCTTGTTTACGACGTGAGCGCTGATGAATTTTGCGCGCGGCTAATTCTTTGCCAGTACCGCTTTCGCCTGTAATTAAAACTGTGGCATCTTCCATAGCAACTTTGTTGATGGTGCGCTTTATTTGCATGGTCGCAGGCGAGCGGCCAATGATGTCATCACTATCCTGAGGTACCTGAAGCTGGTTGAGCTGTTTGTTTTGTAATTCTGCCATGCCGAACGCATGTCCAACTGTTGCCAGAAAATAATCGTAGCGCAGAGGTTCACGATGGTAGTCGTAAAATAAGTGTGAGAACAGAAAATTAGGGTGATCCTCTAACCAGTTTTCATGAGGAATAATCGCGATCCATTTGGTTGCCATATTTAAAGAAGCCAGTTCTTCGTATTCAGTAATAGCCGGCTCCGGTTCTACTGATAAAAAGATAACAACCACCTCAAACAGGTGATGCTGGAACAGTTTTTTGAATTGACTCTTTTCCTGAGTAAAAAAGATTTGCCAGCCGTTGTTTTTTAGCTGTTCGCTGAGTTCTTGTGCAGAGTCGCTGTTCCCAAAAATGAGGATCGAGCGGCTGTCGTGAAGAGAGTGGTCGAGCATTCCTTGCCTCCCAATCTAAATCAAGAAACTAATAAAAGCCTGATTGAATTCATAACAATAGACTTCACCGTTTTGAAGCTTTGTATTATATCAAATTAGTATTCATTAAACCTAGAGGTTGTTCGATAAAAGTCTTGAAAAGTGGTTTTAAATAAGTGTTAAAAAGTGTCAGCTTCCTTTACTTTGGTAGCAAGAAAAGTTGAGATATTTTACAGTGGGCTGGCATTATTTATGACGAATAATCTATTGCTTAAAATGACAAAAGGCTTCTTGTTAACAAGAAGCCTTTTGGTAAGGTTGCTTCGGCTGGAGATTTTTGAACTTATAGCATGCGTTTTAAAACATCGGTGTCAGATCCTTTATCAAACCAACGATGCTTAATAGTTCCTGCCAAGTGTAAAATAATCAGTAATAAAAGGAAGTAAGCGAAGATTTCATGCAGCTCATGCATAAGATGTGCTGTGTCTTCATTATCTGCAACCATGCCCGGAATTGGTACTCCGAACCATTCAACATCGAAGCCCTGATAGTCTGATGATAGATATCCCACCATAGGAATTGCAACCATCAGGACATAGAACAGGAAGTGAGTTATTTTGGTTAGCCATTTTTCCCAAGTTGCCAGACCCTTGGGTAGAGGTGGAGTCGTTGAAAAAAGTCTCACGAAAATTCGAATGATGACCAGCCCCAGTACAGTCAGCCCAAAAGACTTATGAACCGGATAGATTTCGTATTTGAGTTCGCTTTCCATCGGTAAGCTGGCCATATACCAGCCAACACCTATCATGACCAGCAGCATCAGTCCGATCAGCCAGTGTAAAATGCGTAGTGTTAATGAATATTTTTGTTGCATAACATATTCCCCATTTAGTTATGAAGCACCAATATAAGACGCTTTTGTGGGGAATAGCAAGTGCAGTGTTTGAGAGGAGTTGTGAAGAGTTTAATGGCTGAGTTTATTAGACCCAGCCATAGGACAAGGATTATTTCTTATAAGCTATCGGTTGGCCCATCACTGTTGGTGCATAGGCTTTCATACCTTTGGCCCATTCAAGTGTACTCTTGGGAAATAATAAAATGATGGTTGAGCCTAATTTAAAGCGACCCATTTCTTCGCCTTTCCTTAATGTGACTTCGCCTTTTTCATAATCCCAGCTACGCACTTCTTTGCGAGTGGGAGGGGTAACCGTGCCATGCCAGACAGTTTCGACGCTACCGACAATCGTTGCACCAACCAGAACCATGGCCATTGGACCAAGTTCGGTTTCAAACATGGCTACCACGCGTTCATTGCGAGCAAATAGATTGGGAACCTTGCGTGCGGTTAAAGGATTAACACTGAATAACTTGCCCGGGACATGAATCATTTTAGTCAGCTCGCCATCAATCGGCATGTGCAGGCGGTGATAATCTTTGGGAGCAAGGTAGACAGTTGCGAATTCCCCATCCTGAAATGGTTTTGCTAATTCAGCGTCGCCACCCAGCAAAGTTTTTGCCGAATAGGTATGGCCTTTGGCCTGAAAGATATAACCATTCTCAATGGTGCCTAATTGGCTGATAGCGCCGTCGGCTGGATGAACAATAGATTTTTCATCTGAATCAATGGGTCTGACGTCGGCCTTTAATGAGCGAGTGAAAAAGTCATTGAAGGTTTTGTAGTCTTCTGGCTTTTCACGCTCGGCAATACTCATATCGATGCCGTATTTTTTAATAAACCATTTGATGAAGGCATTTTTTATTTTGACGTTTTCGCTTTCGGCAATTCTTCCCATCAGCAGTGAGATGCCGTGTTGGGGAATCAGATATTGCGATAATACTTTTAATGTGTCGGACATGGGTTTTAAGTAATCCAAGGATAATTGGGCATATTGTAGCCTAAATAAAAGACTCAGACTATTGGTGGATGGACCGGCCTGCTCCTCTCCTGAGAAAGCCATTCAAAATAAGTAACCTATGGTCTTATCGAATGACGACTTGAGGGGAGCTCTTAAATTATTAATTGCTAGAACGTCATTGCGAACGACTGGAAGGAGTGCCCGTGGTGCGACTGAAAGGAGTGTGGCAATCTGGTAATAAAGACTGACTTTAGTCCTGTTCACGAGATTGCACCCAAGGGCATTTCCGTTGGTCACCACGTCATTCGGTCAAGAAAATGACCTCATGACTCGCAATGACAAATTTAATTCATGGTCGTGGAGATCCCTCGGTGCCTATTCCATGGGAACTTAAGCAAAAGGCTGATCAAAGTGCTGGATCAGATGCTGATAATTCTTCAGACGGCTGGCGGCGATGGTACCTGCTTTAGCGGCGGCCAGTACGGCACAACCTGGTTCATTAAGATGTTTGCAGTCACGGAATTTGCATTGCTCGCCAATCTGCGATATTTCAATAAAGCCCTGCTTGATGTCGTCATCTTCCAGATGCCATAAACCAAATTCGCGAACACCAGGCGAGTCGACCAGGTAGGTGTCTGTGTTGAGCCTGTAAAGTCTGGAAGCTGTTGTGGTATGGGTGCCAAGGCCAGAGGTTTCGGAAACTTCACCGGTGGCGATTTGCATGTCAGGAAACAGATAGCCAATCAGGGTTGATTTTCCGACGCCTGATTGGCCAGCCAGTAATAGCTGCTTACCTGTTAAGTCATTGATCAGCTGATTAACTCCTTCACCAGTTTTGGAGCTGATGTAGTAAACCGGATAGCCTAAACCCTGATACAGTTTTAAGCGATTTTTGATCGCGTCTTTTTGGCTTTCTTCAACCGTGTCCCACTTGTTCATGATAATCCAGACTGGCAACTCGCTGGACTGAGCCGCCACCAGGTAACGATCCAATAACACCTCTGAGAAGGCTGGCTCTGGCGCCAGTAAAAGTGCTATCAGATCAATGTTGGCTGCTACCGGTTTAACTCCGTGGTGTGGAGTGGGGCGCTTGAGCAGAGAATGGCGAGGTTGCAGTTCAACCAGAATGCCGGTGGGCAGATCCTTCTGGCGTCGAAACCAGACCCGATCACCAACCACCGGAACTTCGTTCGATTTGCGTAAAAAACAGCGGATAGTTTCGAAAGCCTGATCGGCTATATCAACCTGCTGGCCAAACCGGCTGATGACGATTCCCTGCTCAGGATCGAGCAGGCTTTCTTCATCAATGTGGCGATCAACGGTCTGTTTTGTGTAGTTAACCTGCTTGTTGGGCTTTTTACGCCAACGCTTGGAGGATTTGTTTTCGGGTTTAGCCAAAGCAAGTTACCTGTTTTTATCAATAAAGGAGAAATTAGTCTTCCTGAAAATTAGGACCAAAATTGCCACTGTTTTCAAGAGCATCGATATGGGCTGCACAAATTAAATCATTCATACAGACACTGTTGCCTGCATCGTGAGTGGTGTAGCGAACCAGGCAGTGGCCATAGCTGACTTCAAGATCAGGATGGTGTGCCTGCTTGTTGGCAATCCAGGCCACCGCATTGACGAAGGCCATGGTGTGATAATAATTTTTGAATTTGAACTTGCGGAATATCGCTCCCGTGTTTTTATCAAATTGCCAGTTGCTCAACTGTTCATTCATTAACTGTTGGCGCTTGTCTTCATCAAGCGGACTTCTTGCTTCATCGTTATGAACACATTGTTGCTGTGCCAGTTTCATAATATCTCCTGTTAATCTATTAGCTGTTATCTGTGAACAGGTTTGAGTTACCTGTTCAGGCGCTTCCATACGAGCGCAAAAACTGCGACTATAATAGCTGAAAACTTCAG
>NZ_JABURJ010000133.1 GCF_014762745.1 Kangiella sp. | reverse complement strand
GAGTATTAGTAGGCCGTAAGGCACCAGACTTCACAGCAGCAGCAGTATTAGGCAACGGCGAGATCGTTGAAGACTTCAACTTCGCAGAAGCCACCAAAGGCAAGCCAACCGTAGTATTCTTCTACCCTCTAGACTTCACATTCGTATGCCCATCAGAGCTAATCGCATTTGATCACCGTTTAGACGAGTTCAAAAAGCGTGGCGTGGAAGTGATCGGTGTGTCAATCGACTCTCACTTCACACACAACGCATGGCGTAACACTGACATCAAAAACGGTGGTATTGGTCAAGTAGGTTACACGCTGGTAGCAGACGTTAAGCACGAAATCTGCCAAGCGTATGATGTTGAGCATCCAGAAGCAGGCGTAGCATTCCGTGGTTCATTCCTAATCGACAAAGATGGTGTAGTCCGTCATCAAGTAGTCAATGACCTTCCGCTAGGTCGTAACGTAGACGAAATGATCCGTATGGTCGACGCGCTTCAGTTCCACGAAGAGCACGGTGAAGTTTGTCCAGCCGGTTGGAACAAAGGTGATAAAGGTATGGATGCGACGCCTGAAGGTGTGGCGAAGTACTTGTCCGAATCAGCTGACAAACTATAAATTACTTGTTAGATTTTCCTTATACTTTGTTAAAACAGAATTTAAAACTGGTCATTTGCTTTTAGCAAACTCCCATCCCTAAATTCTGTTTTGCCTCGTCTAAGAAAAACCTTCCTGGGTAATTACATGTAAGAAAGCCTGGCAGTTTTGCTGGGCTTTTTTTTGCTCGATACCTAGTTGGTAAGCTCCGCTGAAAACAGTCAGACGCCTCGAACTTGAACCATTTTCATGCGTAATTAGGTTGATGAAAAAAACTGCAGTTTTGTTGGGTTTTTTGTGTCCAGTACTTGGGACTAAGCTGGTCTGAAGGGTGAGAAGTTAGTTGCAGGTGTGTTTATGGATCACTCCTAATAAGATCTGTGGCTGTAGGGTTTCCAGATCTTCTTTATTCATTAGAGTTTCACCTATTATTTCTACCAGCAGCTTTTGCCCGTTTGTTTTGACTAATGAGCTATAGCTCGAATGGAGTAGGCTCGCATCTTTACTGATATCAATGGCGTATGTCTTTCCAGTTTTGCAGTCTTCAAACGTTCCCTGCCCATTGGTTTCCGAATAAAGTCCAATTTTGTGTTCGCCATTGCTGTGTGTTTCGAAAACCTGTTCGTCAAGGTAAGGTTCCAGGGTGGCGATATCTTCATCGTTATTGTTGCTCTCAGAGGCTGTGCTCTGCGATGAGTCGTCATTACAGGCGTATAACAGAGTTGCTAACAAAAAGAGGGCGGTTATTGCTATCGGTTTAAGCTTCATATCAACTCCTGTCTACGCCTGTTGCTGTTTATTTATCCTGATAAATTTCGATGGTGATATTGCCATCAACGTCAATTGAGCCACGGTACATTCCCGGGGTGTTAAAGCTCATCATGATGTTGCCATCTTTGTCTAAACCCACAACGCCACCGTCGCCGCCCATTTTTACCAGCTTCCCGTTAATAACGATATCAGCGGCATTTTGGATGCTCTCACCTTTATACTCGACCAGAGCACAAATGTCGTACGCAACAGCAGCTCTAATAAAATACTCGCCATGTCCGGTTGCTGAAATGCCGCAGTGTGAATTGGCATAAGTGCCAGCACCAATGATAGGGGAGTCGCCAATTCTCGCATAGCGTTTATTGGTCATGCCGCCAGTGGATGTGCCTGCTGTAATGACACCAGCTTGATCAAGCGCGACCGCGCCAACGGTACCAAACTTAGAATTTTTGGCTTCGTCTTCCGAAAGTTGCATTTTATCTGGGTCTTCTTTGAGAATCTTTTGCAGTTGATCCCAGCGGTTCTGGGTGAAGAAGTACTTGGGGTCGACCAGCTCAAAGTCCTGTTCTTTGGCGAATTCTTCAGCGCCTTCGCGCGCCATCAATACATGCTTGGAGTCAGTGCGGACTTTATCAGCTAGCAGAATGGGATTCTTGATATGGCTGACGCCAGCAACCGCGCCAGCGGATAAATCATCACTGACCATAATGGATGCATCCAGCTCATTTTTGCCTTCGTGGGTAAACACTGCCCCTTTGCCGGCGTTAAACAGCGGTGAGTCTTCCATGGTTACGATTGTCGCCTTGACTGCGTCTGTACTGGAGCCGCCTTGTTCTAAAATGGCATGACCGGTTTTCAGAGCATGCTTCAGGGCTTCTATATAAGCCTGCTCAATCTCAGGCGTCATCTTCGACTTTAAGATAGTTCCGGCGCCACCATGGATTACTATGGCGGTTTTGGCTTTTGAAGGTTTATCCATAGCGTTAGCTCCAACTGTTAATCCAGCCAGCAGGGTTATAGCGGTAAGCGCTTGTTTTATCATCGTTAATTTAACCATATTGAGTTGAATTTATTCCCCTAAGCATAAGGGCAATTTAATCGGAATGCACCCCGACCTGTGAACTTTTTAAAAAAAAGAGAGAAGGCTATTGCAATATATACAAATGATAATTATTCTCATCTGCAAAGGTGTTCTTTATTTTTAGTGGAAAGATAATAATGACTTATATGATTAATGCCTGGCTAGATAAGCCGCAACCGGAATTACAATTAGTTGAACGAGCTTCTGGAGCGGTTGTGGCTTGTTGGAAAGGGCGCAGGCTAAGGGAGCTGTTTGATTCAGGGCTAGTCAGTTATGAGGAATTAAGTTACGCCAACCCGGAGCGGCTTAAGCTGGTTGAGAAGGCGTTAATTTTGCAGATGACCTGTGAAGAGCTGTGTGGCCGCTGTCTTTACAGCGGCGGATGAGACTAGTCTTAAAATTGATTTGCCCGGTTAACCAGCAAGCAAAAGAGCTCTGCTGTCTTGGTCGCGTCATACAGGGCTGAATGGGCTTCTTTCTGGCTGAACTCAATACCAGCCAGATCGCAGGCCTGGGCTAATACTGTATGCCCCAGCATTAAAGCCGACAAAGAAGCAGTATCAAAACTGGTGAAAGGGTGGAAGGGATTGCGCTTGATGTTAGCTCGCTCGCTTGCGGCATTCAAAAAGCTCAAGTCAAACCAGGAGTTGTGACCTACTAAAACGCAGCGATTACACTCTGCGTCCTTCTGTTCGGTGCGCAGATCTTTAAACAATCCTTTCAGGGCTTTTTGTTCCGAAATCGCACCGCGGAGCGGATTGCTCGGATCAATACCGGTAAAATCCAATGCTTTCTGCTCAATATTGGCGCCTTCAAAGGGTTCAATATTGAAGTGATAGCTATTGTGAATAACCAGCTTGCCCTCTTGATCAAAAGTAGTAGTGACAGCGGCCAGCTCCAGCAGAGCATCGGTTGCCGCATTAAACCCACCAGTTTCCACATCGACAATGACTGGGAAGAAGCCTCGAAAGCGCTCCTTCATACTCAAATTATGCATTGTCTCTAACTTTCCACTCGATAGTTTCACCCGCTCGGAATGGCACAAGAGTGTCGTTGCCAAGGCATAGTTTTTTCGGCATTTTCCATGACTCTTTGACCAGTGTAATCGTTTCAGTGTTACGTGGTAGTCCGTAGAAGTCAGGGCCATAGAAACTGGCAAAGCCTTCAAGCTTATCAAGTGCATCATTAAGTTCAAACGCTTCGGCGTAGAGCTCAATGGCAGAGTAGGCGGTATAAACTCCAGCACAGCCACAGGCATTTTCTTTTTTGTCTTTGGAGTGTGGAGCGCTGTCAGTACCGAGGAAGAATTTAGGCGATCCTGACGTGGCGGCGGCAATTAATGCTGCCTGATGCTCTTGGCGCTTGAGAATCGGCAGGCAATAAAGGTGAGGGCGGATACCGCCGACCAGCATGTCGTTACGATTGAGTAGCAAGTGGTGTACCGTAATAGTAGCTGCGACGTTAGGTCCCTGCGATGAGACAAACTCCACCGCATCTTTGGTGGTGATATGCTCTAGCACGACTTTGAGATTAGGAAACTGCTCGATAATCGGACGCAACTTGGTATCAATAAACACCTTTTCACGATCGAAAACATCAATCTCAGGAGATGTCACTTCGCCATGAACCAACAAAGGCAAGCCAAGCTCAGCCATCTTTTCAAAAACCGGGTAGGCTTTTTCAATATCGGTCAGTCCAGAGTCTGAGTTGGTTGTTGCGCCAGCAGGGTAGAGTTTGCAGGCTTTGACAAAGCCAGACTCAACCGCTTCTTCTATGTCTTCGACTGAGGTATTGTCAGTCAAATAGAGAGTCATTAATGGCTCAAAATCGGCGCTGTCACTTTTGTAGCGTAAAATACAGTCACGATAATCTTTGGCCTGCTCAACGTTGGTAACTGGCGGAACCAGGTTGGGCATGACAATGGCGCGGGCAAATTGACGCGCCGCATCTTTAACCGTATGTTGCAAGGCTGCGCCGGAACGCAGGTGGATGTGCCAGTCATCTGGACGAGTAATCGTAATGCTTTGCATAAATTTGAGCCTTTAAAGGCGCTTCACCATTTACTTGCTATAATGGCCCGCTATTATACGCAACTCACGCATGCAACTAAAGCGTAACCGACAAATAACCCCGGAGGAATCATGAGAATTCTACACACCATGCTTCGTGTTCGAGACTTGGACAAATCATTAGACTTTTACACCAACGTGTTAGGCATGAAACTGATTCGAAAGCATGACTATGAATCAGGTCGTTTCACACTGGCTTTTGTTGGTTATGGCGAGGAAAAAGACAATACCGTACTTGAATTGACTCATAACTGGGATACGGATGATTACGAGATAGGGGACGCTTTCGGTCACATCGCTATCGCAGTTGATGATGTGTATGAGGCCTGTGAAAAGATTCGTCAAGCTGGTGGTAAAGTGACACGCGAGCCAGGTCCGATGAAACATGGCTCAACCGTTTTGGCTTTTGTCGAAGATCCGGATGGATACAAAATAGAACTATTAGAAGATAGACATAACAAGCAATCGACGAACTAGAGATTAAAAATGCCTAAAAGTACTAAAATTGTTTTATTGATTAATACAGTGATCATATTGATAGCTTTATGGTTACTGTATCGTCTTTATGTTCAATCCAGTAGTGAAATGCTGATTGCTCTGGCGCACTGGACCCTGCTTGGAGGGATGCTGGTCAGCAATTTGATCATTGTGTTCAAAGCAAAACCTTTATGGAAATTTATGCGTGCGATGTTGTATGTTGTTACGCTTTTACAAGCGCTTAATTTAATGATTATCGCTAAAGACTTCCTAACATTGAGCGGTTTCTTGGCAATGGTCTATACCTTGCTGGTTGTAGTTTATCTGATTGGTTTTCGCGGTTATCTGAACAGCCATGTGTTCTTCGAGTGGTTTATTGGCAAGGATCAGAAATCTGAAAATAACGAATAATACTATTGAGGGTTGTCTAGTCAGTCATAGGATGGGTTTACCCATTGGGTCAGACCCAGCGCAGCGTAACCCATCGAATAATACGTTGGAGTCAAAGGAATGACTAATTACAGAAGGATCTATAATCCAAATAGCACCTATTTTTTCACGGTCAACTTAGCTAATCGAAAATCTAAGCTATTAACCGAAAATATTAGCTTGTTAAGACATGCTTTTAAAAAAGTGGTAGCTAAATATCCATTTACAATTGAAGCCATAACGGTCCTACCTGAACACTTTCATTGTTTACTGACGTTCTCAGATATTAATCAAAACTACTCCACAATAATTCGTTTGATTAAAAGTTATTTCTCTAGGGGCATTAGCTATACCGGGGCGATAACGCCATCTAGAGCTTCCAAAAAAGAAAGAGGAATATGGCAAAGACGGTTTTGGGCGCATCTTATTACTGATGAAGAGGATTATAGAAAGCACATTGAATACTGTTACTTTAATCCAGTTAAGCATGGTCATGTGAAACGAGTTGTTGATTGGCCGTATTCAAGTTTTCATAGGGATGTTAAAAGAGGAATACTTCCAGCAGATTGGGGGGGTGAAAGTCCTCTTGAGTTGGTAGGTGACCTTAATTTTGGCGAAGTCGGGTGATGGGTTACGGCTTCCGCCTTCCGCCTAACCCATCCTATAAAATGAACTCCAAAACTACTATAGGATGGGTTAGCGTAGCGTAACCCATCAATTTATCAAGTCCTGACTTATTACGTAAATGATCGATCTAGCTACCAACACTTTATCCATACAAAAACTAATCCTAATTTGACTTTTCCATACTAAATATCCTACGAAGCTTCTTGTATTTCATGAGCTGGGCGGTAAGATGATTTTAGCCTTGACCTGGGTCAATTCTCTCTTTAAATAAAGGAGGTTATGGATGGAGCTGCTCGATGTTGTGCTGCTGGCGAGAATCCAATTCGCTTTTACCATCGCGTTTCATATTATCTTTCCTGGCTTATCCATCGGATTAGCTGCATATCTCGCTGTTCTTGAAGGCCTCTGGCTGAAAACCGGCAAATCGGTTTACCTCGCCACCTTTAAATATTGGCTCAAAATCTTCTCCATCATATTTGGCATGGGCGTGGTCTCAGGCGTGGTGATGAGCTATCAGATTGGCACTAACTGGAGTGTCTTTTCTGATAAAACTGGTCCTGTCCTCGGCCCCCTCATGGGCTATGAAGTTCTGTCAGCCTTTTTCCTTGAAGCCGGTTTCTTAGGTGTCATGTTATTTGGTATGAACAAGGTCGGCAAAGGTTTGCATTTCTTCGCAACGCTAATGGTTTCGATCGGTACCTTGATGTCGGCCTTCTGGATTTTGAGCGTTAACAGCTGGATGCAAACGCCCACTGGCTATGCCATTAATGAGGTTGGGCAGTTTATTGTCGCAGATTGGTTCGAGGTGATCTTTAACCCTTCATTTCCTTACCGGTTAGCACACATGACAACGGCGGCTTTCTTAAGCACGGCTTTTTTGGTAGGGGGCGTCGGTGCCTGGCATTTGTTCAAGGCCCGCAAGAAAGGTGAGCGCAATGAAGTGGCGCGTTTAATGTTTTCCATGGCGATGTGGATGGCAGCCCTGGTTGCACCTTTGCAGTTGCTGATTGGTGATCTGCATGGACTCAACACCTTGGAGCATCAGCCTGCCAAAGTCGCGGCAATGGAAGGCAACTACCAAACCCAAAAGGGCGCGCCATTGTATTTATTTGGTTTGCCGAATAGTGAAACAGGGACTGTTGACTACGCCATCAAAATCCCCAAAGCGGCCAGCTTGATTCTGACCCATGATCCTGACGGAGAATTGATTGGGCTAGATCAGTTCCCCAAGGATGAATGGCCGAATGTACCGATTGTATTCTGGAGTTTCCGCATCATGCTGGCGATTGGTATGGGCATGATTGCGATAGGTTTATGGAGTCTGTATTTACGCGCTCGCAAGAAGCTCTATGATTCGCCCATGCTGTTACGAGTAGCCATTGCGTTCGCTCCGTCAGGCATCATCGCAACGCTGGCTGGCTGGTTTGTCACCGAAGTAGGGCGCCAACCTTATACGGTTTACGGTTTGCTAAAAACTGCCGACTCAGTTTCGCCGCTAGACGCACCAGCTGTCGCCACCTCATTACTCGCGTTTATGATGGTTTACTTTATCGTGTTCGGCGCGGGTGTCTGGTACACCATGCGCTTGATGAGTAAACGACCATCGCAAGTCATCGAAGTCGATGACGATTCGGAAACTACCGTGTTTCTATCCAATCGGGTGGCCAGCAAATCAGACGGCACAACAGATGGCAAAAAAAGGGAGGGTGACCAATGATTGATTCTATGACGATTGCGTCTTCTGGAATAGATTTCGCTATGATCTGGGCTGGGCTAATTGCCTTTGCAGTGCTCGCCTATATCATCCTCGACGGATTTGATCTGGGCATCGGTATTTTATTCCCTTTTATCAAAAGCAAAACCGATCAAGAAACGGCCATGAACTCAGTGGCACCCATCTGGGATGGCAATGAAACCTGGTTGGTGCTCGGTGGTGGTGGGCTCTTTGCAGTATTCCCATTAGCTTATGCAGTGATAATGCCAGCCCTATACATGCCGATCATTTTAATGTTGCTCGGTTTGATCTTTCGCGGCGTGGCCTTTGAGTTTCACTGGCGTACCAAAAACTCGCAAGACTGGTGGGATCGCGGTTTCTTCCTTGGCTCACTAGTAGCTACTTTATGTCAGGGCATCGCACTCGGTGCCTTGGTGCAGGGCATTACCGTTGCTGATCGTGCCTATGCTGGCGGTTGGTGGGATTGGTTAACGCCATTTAGCATCACAACCGGCATTGCCTTGGCGGTGGGTTACGTGCTGTTGGGTGCAGCCTGGCTCAACATGAAAACCACTGGCGAGCTACAGAAACAGTCAGTTCAATTTGCTAAAATCGCCGCCTGGCTGACTTTGTTCTTCATTGGCATCATCAGTCTGTGGATGGTCTTTATCGAACAGCAATACTTGCATCGCTGGTTTGATGCACCAAATGTGTATTATTTAATGGTAGTTCCCGTAGCCGTCGTTTTTTGCGGTTTTAAATTGCTTTATGGTTTACATAGAGGTCGTGAAACCAGTCCATTTATGTATGCGATTGGTCTGTTTGTACTGAGTTATATCGGCATTCTAATCAGCTTCTATCCTAATCTGGTACCGCCGTCGATTACTATCTGGCAAGCAGCCGCTCCGGATGATAGTTTAAAATTCCTGCTGGTGGGCGCCGCTGCATTGTTACCTATAATCATCGGCTACACATCCTATGCTTACTGGGTGTTCCGCGGAAAAGTCAAAGCTAATGAGGCCTATCACTAATGAGTGACAAGCAGGCTCAGGATAAACCAGGGTGGCAAAAAGCGCTCTGGTTTATTGGCTTATGGCTGGCCGGTGTTTTAACTCTTGCTGCAATTGGCTTTGGCATCAGATTATTTCTGGGATAACGAATTGGCAGGAATACGCCTATGAACCTTAATCAAGTCACTTTACCTGTAAATGATATAGCGAAAGCTACTGAGTTCTATCGTCGCATGGGATTCCTGCAAATTGTCGACTCGCCACACTACGCACGATTTGAATGCCCTGAAGGCAGCTCAACTTTTTCGCTCATGTTGGAGCCACAAGCCAAAGGTTCGGGAGCAACCATCTACTTTGAGCATAAGGAGTTGGACAAGTGGGTAGATGAACTGATTGGAAAAGGTTTTGAATTTGAACAAATGCCAACTGACATGAGCTATCTATGGCGAGAGGCTGTTCTTTTCGATCCCAGTGGTAATAAAATCAAGCTCTATTGGGCGGCGAGAATCGCCTGACCCCACCCTGGCGCGTTGAAATAAGCAGCTAACTCTCGAGCATAAACGGTATTTTGCATAGATTGAGAGTCATAAAAAAGTCATAATGGCCTGCTAGGGTTTGTAGTTTTAACAATTGAACATTACTTATGAACCAAATCTCTTTTCGCGAAGCTTTCTGGGTCTGGCTTAAAATTGGCTTCCTGAGTTTCGGCGGTCCTGCCGGGCAAATTTCATTAATGCACAATATCATTGTGGATGAAAAGAAGTGGCTGGATGAAAAGCGATTTTTACACGCGCTGAATTATTGCATGTTGCTGCCAGGGCCCGAAGCACAACAGTTGGCGACTTATGTGGGCTGGTTGCTTCACGGTGTGAAGGGTGGTTTAGTCGCTGGCACTTTATTTATTTTGCCAGGCATGTTGATGATTCTTGGCCTGTCCTGGTTGTATGTGCTCTATGGCGATTTGCAGTTAATGTCAGGCCTCTTACTTGGCCTGAAAGCTGCTGTATTGGCCATCGTCTTTCAGGCATTAATTCGGATTGCGGGCAAGGCGCTTAAAAGTCAACTTCATTACTGGCTTGCTGCAGCGGGTTTCGTAGCTTTATTTGCTTTTAACCTACCTTTTCCTCTAGTGGTTCTTGGAGCAGGCATCATTGGTTTTATCAGTTTTCGCTTTTTCAGTTTTGATAGTGCTAAGTCGCCGCAGGATAATCACTCTCAACAATCAATAACTGACCTTCCCACTAACTTACAGAGTCATTGGGTTGGCACAAAGCGTACCGCAATAACCTGTGCGGTTTTGTGGATAGTGACCGTCGCTGGCTTCTATTATGCGTTTGGTGCAAATAATGTTTTTACAGAAATTGCGCTATTCTTCTCCAAAATGGCAATGGTAACTTTCGGAGGTGCATACGCGGTTCTTGCTTATGTTGCTCAGCAGGGTGTTGAGCATTATCAATGGTTGCAGCCTGGTGAGATGCTTGATGGCTTGGGTTTAGCTGAAACCACGCCTGGCCCACTTATTCTGGTGACCCAATTTGTCGGTTTTTTAGCTGCATATAGAGAGGCCGGGCTTGAGCCAAGTTTATGGATGAGCTCTCTTGGCGCACTACTTACAGTGTGGGTCACTTTCTTACCGTGCTTCTTATGGATCTTTGCAGGTGCTCCTTACATTGAGAAATTACATGGCAAAAAATCCATTGCTGCAGCGCTGTCGGCTGTGACCGCTGCCGTGGTTGGTGTGATCGCTAATCTGGGCCTTTGGTTTGGTATCAATGCATTATTCGAAAAGCAGCATAAGATTGCTCAGTATGGAGTGGACTTAACACTGCCTCAGCTTTCAAGTTTGGATTTGCCTGCTTTTGCCCTGACGGTTTTAGCCTTGTTGATGGTATTTCTGGTCAGATTACCAATCATTCCTTTAGTTGCTATTTGTGGTGTTTTAGGTATGACTTTGGAGCTGGTTAGCTAATTGGCTTAACATTGACTTAAATCAAGCCATCCTGCTTTACGGAATATCCCTACAAATTAACTGTGTTAAAATTAATCAAGTTCTGGTATAAAACCAGCGTTTCCTAGGGACTTGGGTATTTTTGTTAAAAGCTCACTAAGCATAATTGTGGATAAATTGCAGTGAGTTGATGGCGAGGGCCACTAGGTCTTCCTTGCCTCCTTCGAGCTTGCCTTTTACTCTAATTGATATTTTGAGCATGGTACAAAACACTGGTCCTATTTCATCAGACTTACTGGCTGCCGCTTTGAAAGCTACGGTGGAGGGTGTTGTGATATGGGAAGTCAAAGAAGAGCGATGCTTGATCATTTTTGTCAATACAGCCTTTGAAACTCTAACGGGTTACCGCTCTGAAGAAGTGATTGGTAAAGAATGCTTCTTTCTTAATCATGACGCAGAACATCAAGCTCAAAATGAAGTGATTGCAAAAGCGGTTTCTAATCGGGAGTCCTGCCAGATCACCATGCTTAGTTACAAAAAATCGGGCGAATCATTCTGGAATGAATTAAGTCTGTCGCCAATACTCTCGAAAAACGGCGAGTTAACGCATTACATTGGTGTACAGAAGGATGTTACCGACAGAGTCAAAAACGAACAGACTATTCAGCAAAAACAGCAAACTTTGCAGAATAAAAAGGATGAGCTGGAAGAGTTAGCCAGCCGCGATGCCTTGACCGGTTTGCACAACCGTCGTTATTTCGAGGAAGAGCTCAGTCGTTTATGGGCTGTTCATCAAAGGTTGGAAGCAACCATGGCAGTGGTCTTTATCGATATTGACAGTTTTAAGTTATATAACGATCACTATGGCCACCTTGAAGGTGATAGAGCTTTAAAAGCCGTTGCCGACACAATTGCTGAAAGTTTCTCACGTAAAGCGGACCTGGTCGCACGTTTTGGTGGCGAAGAGTTCGTTGTGGTTGCAACCTTGGAAAATGGTGTTGAATGCTTTTTGCAACATTTAGAACGTTTACGCCTGTCAATTCTTGACTTAAAAATCGAAAACAAACACTCCGCGGTACATCCCTATATATCTATCAGTACCGGTGTATGCTACGGCATCCCCCCGCAAGGAGCCAGTTCCTCTTTGTTCACCCGCGATGCGGATGTGGCCATGTATCAAGCCAAGCGCACAGGTCGTAATCGGATCGAAGTGGTCAGTTATGAAGCTGACGAAGCAACGGCAATGAAACCTGCTTCCTGACTTGCCAAGTCATATCAGGCTGATCCAGAATGGCTTATGCCTAGACAAATTGAACAAAGAGTAACTTGCCCCTATTGCGGTGAGCCGCAAACCATTCTTATTGATCCCTCTGTTATGCAACAGTCGTATATCGAAGATTGTCAGGTCTGCTGCCGACCTATTGAGTTTCAGGTTGAAGTCTCGGCTGATGGCGAAGATGTCAGCATCATGACAATGACCGACAACGAATAGTTATAATTATTTTGCATAACTAGTATTGATTTCTATGCGTTGAGGTTATTGCAGACTAAGCCTAAACTGACTCCTGTAAACCCAATTTAAGGAGTTTGTTATGTTAATTCGTCGAGCTAATGAGCGTGGAAACTTTGACTTCGGTTGGCTGAATACCTCGCACACCTTTTCCTTCGGGCATTATTACGACCCTAAGTTTATGGGTTATGAAAGCTTGCGGGTGATTAACGATGATAAAGTAAGAGCTGGTGCTGGTTTCCAAACCCACGGACACCAGAACATGGAAATTGTCTCCTATGTTCTGGAAGGTGCCCTGGCGCATAAAGACAGCATGGGTAATGATGGCGTTATTCGTCCCGGCGAAGTACAGCGCATGTCGGCTGGAACAGGCGTCACCCACAGTGAGTTCAATCATGACCAGGAAAACACCACAGGTTTTCTGCAAATATGGTTTTTACCCGCGGAGCAGGGCACAAAGCCCGGTTATGAGCAAAAAGCCTTTAGTGTTGATGAGAAGAGAGGCCAATTAAAGTTAGTGGTTTCGCCGAATGGACGTGATGGTTCGGTAACCATTGGGCAGGATGTGGATATCTACGCAGGCTTGTTTGACGGTGAAGAGTCAGCAACCCATCAGTTGTCCGCAAAACGCAAAGCATGGTTACATGTGGCGCGAGGAAGCGTACAGGTTAATGGGCAGGATCTTAACCAAGGCGATGGCGCTGGCTTTGACGCCGGAGCTACTATCGAGCTAGCCAATGGTGACAAAGCCGAGGTGCTGATTTTTGATATGGCGCCTTTAAGCTAAGCTCAAGAGTCAGTGGGCCAAAATCATAAGGATATTCGTTGATTGAGTTTATTCTATACTGGAGCGTAGCGGTAATCGCTGTTCTCATCACAGGCATCTCCAAATCGGGGTTTGCCGGTGGTGCAGGCGCGGTTGCCGTACCGCTGTTGTCATTAGTCATGCCACCCTTGCAGGCCATCGCCTTAATGTTGCCACTGCTGATCATCATGGATGGTTTCAGCGTCAAACTTTGGTGGGGACAATACAATCGAAAATTGTTAATTGCATTGATTCCTGCTTCGCTTATCGGTGTTGCAATCGGTTATGCCACCGCCGACCAACTCTCCGAAGGCTGGATACGACTGTTACTCGGCGTCATTGCTATCGCCTTTGTAGTCATTCAACTGTGGTCCAAGCAAGAAAATAAACAGCAGCAACATAAACCCAATGCAATTTTAGGAGCGGTTGCTGGAGCCAGCGCAGGCTTCACCAGTTTCCTCGCCCATGCCGGTGGCCCGCCACTCAACATGTTCCTGCTCAAACAAAAACTACAACGCAGCGAATTCCTCGCCACCGCAGTCTACTTCTTCGCCGCCATCAACCTGTTCAAACTCTATCCCTACATCGCCCTGGAGCAATTCAACCAACAAACCCTATGGCAAGGCACGCTCCTGATACCTGTCGCTTTAATCGGCGTCGCACTGGGCAAATGGCTACAAGCCCATTTACCGCAGAAAACCTTCCTCAATATTATTTACGTGCTCCTGTTTGGACTGGGTTGTAAGCTAATTTACTCAGCCTTGAGTGAGTTGATTTAGATTCAAATTGAAATAGTAAAAGCTGAAGTTTATTAACCGGAAAAAACAGTTAGAAAGCCCTTCTAACCATGTCTAGTAAGGCCTGCACAAAGGAGGCTGCTTGCTTCTTCCCCTTCAATAAGGCAGAATTCGAAGCTTGGCTTTTGCCTGATAAAACTGATTAATATAAAAAATAAGCGAGCATTTAAGTATGGAAATCATTCAAAAGAAAGGGCCGGTGACACATACCTTTACTCTTGAGGAAGAGAGGTTTAATTTCGCCTACAAAGATAAAACTGGTTCCGGTGATGTAGATTATAACTATGCGGACTTACCTTCGAAGCATTCTATTCGAATTGAAGAAAATGAATGGCTGAGAAACGTAGGATATCTCTGGATGATTTTGGGGATTGGCAGTGCAATTTATAAGTACTTTACTCAAGATGTGTTGGCCGGATCATTTTGGGCCTGGATAGGGCTGGCTTGTGTGTTATATGCTCACTACACTAAGGTTAAATACACAGTACTTGCAACGGAAAAAGGTAGTATTTTTCTGATTCAGGATAAAAAGCATGACTTTTTGTTAGAAGAATTAAAGAGCCGACGAAAAAATCAACTGAAAAGTTGGTATGGAGATATTAATCCTGACAATGAACCTGAAGTTGAAATTAATAAATTTAAGTGGTTATACGAGCAGGGCGTGATTTCAAAAGCCGAATCTGAGGAAAAAATAACTCAAGTTGAACTGCTCCGTACCGAAGCCTACACCCAAAGTAATCAAACAGTAAACTAAGTTTGGCAAGCTCTCAAGGGGGCCTACTAAATGCTTAGGCGGTTGCTGAATGCTGTTGGTTCATTATGCTCTTGGTAGGGGCAGCCCAATGTGGTTGCCCTATAATTTATGGATAACTCTTCAAATCATCGGGCGTCTTCTCAGCACTTTGTTCTTCATACTCTGAAACCACTTCATCACCGGTCATCATTTTGGTCTTGTTGGCAAAGTCATAGTAATGCGGCTTTTGCTCAACATAGATCTGCTCATCGAAATGGAACTTGTCATTATCAGCAAACAGTCCAACCGGAATGTAATACTTGTCGCTATCTACGAGGCGGTAGAAAAGATGAGTGCCACACACATTACAAAATCCGCGTTCAGCCCACTCGGATGATTTATAAACGCTGATGTGCGCTTCGTTCTCTAGAATGAGCCCTTCGCCACCATCCACGCCCAGCATGGGGCCACCCGACCAGGTGCGACACATGACACAATGACAGGCGCCTATACTGTCGCCCAAATTGGGCGCGCTGATTCCTGTTTTTCCACACAGACATTGGGCAGTTGCATAGCTCATAGCGGTAATTTCCTTAAACAGCTTTAAAAATGATAAGAATATCCATAAAAGCTAATGTTTTATAGGGCTTTTTGCTATATCCTATTGCATATATTCATCGGATTCCCCGATAATTTCACATTCAGCACCTCAATCAGCCTCTAATCCAGGTTGACGGGTGCTTTTTGCGACTGGAATTTTCACTAGTTCTGCTCGCTTATTACAATTAACTAACCGATTGAGTAATAGCCCATTCGTAGGGGCTATATTCGAAAGAGAGAGTAAAATGCCTGTAATTACATTACCTGATGGAAGTAAGCGTGAATTCGACCACGCAGTCTCAGTTTATGACGTTGCAAACGACATAGGTCCCGGATTAGCCAAAGCTGCATTAGCTGGCAAAGTGAATGGTCAAATGGTAGACACCAGCTTTGTCATCGAAAACGATGCAGATTTAGCAATCATCACCGAGCGCGATGAAGATGGTCTGGAAGTAATCCGCCATTCAACGGCTCACCTCTTGGCGCAAGCCGTACAGCGTCTATTTGATAACGTTCAGGTCACCATCGGGCCAGTAATCGACAATGGCTTTTACTATGATTTTGCGACAGATCAGCCCTTCACTGAAGACGACCTGCGTGCCATCGAGAAAGAGATGGAGAAGATCTCAAAAGAGAACTTACAGGTTGAGCGCACAGAAATGGAGCGTGATGAGGCAGTTGCCTTCTTCCGTAATATGGGGGAAGAGTACAAAGCTGAAATCATAGAATCGATTCCGCAGAACGAAACTTTATCCTTGTATCGCCAGGGCGAGTTCATCGACCTGTGCCGTGGCCCGCACGTTCCTTCCACTTCGAAACTAAAAGCCTTCAAGTTGATGAAGGTTGCCGGTGCTTATTGGCGCGGCGACTCAAACAACGAGATGCTGCAGCGTATCTATGGTACTGCCTGGACTAACAAGAAAGATCTGAAAGCCTATTTGCATCGTCTGGAAGAAGCGGAAAAGCGCGACCACCGTAAAATCGGCAAGGCTCTCGATCTGTTCCATATTCAGGAAGAAGCGCCGGGCATGATCTTCTGGCACGATAAAGGCTGGACTATTTATAAAACGCTTGAGCAATACATCCGCGAACGCCTGAAAGAGCACGATTATCAGGAAGTAAAAACTCCACAGATGGTTGATCGCTCCTTGTGGGAAAAATCCGGTCACTGGGACAAATTTGGCGACGATATGTTTACGCTGAAATCAGATGAGCGTGATTATGCGATCAAGCCAATGAACTGCCCATGCCACGTCCAGATTTTCAACGTAGGCCTGAAAAGTTACCGCGACCTGCCATTGCGCATGGCCGAGTTTGGTTCTTGCCACCGTAACGAACCATCCGGCGCCTTGCACGGCATCATGCGTCTGCGCAACTTTGTGCAGGACGATGCACACATTTTCTGTACGGAAGATCAGATTCAGGAAGAGGTGTCCAAGTTCATCGAAATGCTATATGACGTCTACGCCGACTTTGGCTTTACCGACGTTATCGTTAAACTTTCGACTCGCCCAGAGCAGCGTGTGGGTTCGGATGAAGTCTGGGACAAAGCCGAAGCGGCACTGGCCGATGCGCTGAAAGCCAACGACATCCAATTTGAATACCAGCCGGGTGAAGGTGCCTTCTATGGTCCGAAACTTGAGTTCACACTAAAAGATTGTCTCGAGCGACACTGGCAATGTGGTACTATTCAGGTTGACTTCTCAATGCCGGGTCGCTTAGACGCAGAATATGTGGCGGAAAGTGGCGAGCGCGAAACTCCGGTGATGTTGCACCGAGCCATTTTGGGGTCACTCGAACGATTTATCGGTATTTTGATTGAAGAATTCGCTGGAAAGTTCCCTGCTTGGCTGGCGCCAACTCAGGCTGTTGTCATGAATATTACCGACAAACAGGCCGATTTTTGCGAAAAAGTGGTCGAATCCTTGAAAAATAAAGGATTTAGAGTGAATTCGGACTTGAGAAATGAGAAGATCGGCTTTAAAATTCGCGAGCAGACTCTAGCACGCGTGCCATTCTTGTTAGTGGTCGGTGATAGAGAAGTCGAAAATAACCATGTTGCAGTCCGTACCCGAGATGGGGAAGACTTAGGTAGCATGAGTATTGAAGCCTTTGCTGAGTTGCTAGAAGCAGAAGTTGCGAAGCGAGCCAGAAAGGCTGACTAGGCACTAATTAAAGAGGAAAATTACCATCAGAAAAGGTGATAAGCGCTCCGACAGACAGCGCATAAATGAAGATATCCGGGTGAAAGAAGTTCGCCTGATAGACGCCACCGGCGAAAATGTCGGTGTAGTAGGAATCAAAGAAGCCCTGGCGCAAGCTGCAGAAGCTAGCCTGGACTTAGTGGAAGTTTCGCCTGATGCGAATCCTCCAGTCTGTAAAATTATGGATTTCGGTAAGTTCCTTTTTGAGCAGAAGAAAGCGAAAGCTGCTGCTAAGAAAAAACAAAAAGTAACTCACGTTAAAGAAATCAAGTTTCGCCCAGGGACGGACATAGGAGATTATCAGGTAAAACTACGCAACCTGATACGTTTCCTGGAAGACGGGGACAAGGCGAAAGTAACTGTTCGCTTCCGTGGTCGTGAGATGGCGCACCAAGAACTCGGAATGGAGTTGTTGAAGCGTGTCGAAAAAGACCTGGAAGAATATGGAGCAGTTGAACACCGCCCTTCAATGGAAGGTCGTCAGATGACGATGGTGATTGGCCCCAAAAAGAAGAAGTAAGTAAGAAGAGTCTCGCAAGAGCACTTACATTCTTCATAGGTTGGGCAGCACGGTGTAACCACTGAGCTGTCCGTTTTAGTAACTAGTCATGCGCTCAAACGATTGCATAATTTAAAGCAATGGCCATGGCGGGTAACAATGCGAGTATATTACTATGCCAAAGATGAAAACTGACCGCGGTGCATCGAAGCGTTTCAAGAAAACTGCTTCTGGCCGTTACAAGCACAAACAATCACACTTGCGTCACATCCTGACCAAGAAATCTACTAAGCGTAAGCGTCATTTACGTCACGCTAAATTAGTTGATGCTGCTGACACACGTTCAATCGATCGTATGTTGCCAAACGGTTAAGGTGAGGATTAAGAGATGCCAAGAGTAAAACGTGGTGTGACTGCCCATGCGCGTCACAAGAAAATCTTAAAGCAAGCTAAAGGTTATTATGGTGCACGTAGTCGTGTATTCCGTGTAGCCAAACAAGCTGTTATCAAAGCGGGTCAATATGCATATCGTGACCGTCGTCAGCGTAAACGTCAATTCCGTGCTTTATGGATTGCTCGTATCAATGCTGAAGCTCGTGTACACGGTTTGTCTTATAGCCGTTTTATCAATGGTTTGAAAAAATCAAACATTGAAGTTGATCGTAAAATGCTAGCAGAATTAGCGGTTTTTGATAAAGTAGCATTTGCTGCTTTTGCAGACCAAGCTAAATCTGCCCTTGAAGCTTAATAAGCTGATAACTGTTCTTTAACGAGAAGAGTATTTTAGTCGCCCTCGGGTGACGAGCGATTGAAGTAAAAAGGAAGGGCAGAAATGCTCTTCCTTTTTTTATTGCAGTTTCAATTTGAGACTATTTCAGAGTCACTTATAGACATAGCACTTAACAACGAGAATTCTCATGGTCGATACACAGGGTACGAGTCAACAGGACTCCAGTTTACAAGAGATTATTTCGCAGGCTGA